>JBGUIU010000040.1:0-19889 GCA_045113275.1 Paludibacteraceae bacterium | reverse complement strand
CTATTTTTAACTCAAAATCCGTCGCATATTTGAATCTCAAACCATATCTTATACAAAATAACGTGGAATTTTGCCTTTAAAATCACTTAAGGAGGGGAAATTCATATCATTGAGATTTGTGAATTATTTCAAGTAGAGAGGATGAGCACATCATCTTCACAGTGACCACGCCAAAATATAAAATTGTAAAGAATATACAAATATACATTTCTATAAACCTATAAATTTTAACTTTTGTATCGAATATATAGTTATTATACAAATGTATCATATCATAATTTAATAGATCTGTATATCATTTTAGAGGTGTATACAAAAATATAAAATACAAATGTTTATAAAAATAAAGAGAATAGGAGAGAGGAGTACTGTAATTTCACCTATATACAAAAATATTTTATTAGAGATTTATTATAAATTTTAATGTAGTTATATCTTTAAAAACCAACTATTTAAGACAAATTATTTAAAGTAATAGCTAAGAAATGATTTTACAATTGTACATTTAAGGGCAAATACCCCATTATTTATAATTTTGTTTATTATAAATAACTAGAAACCAATTTATTACATTAATTTCTTAAAGTAATTATATAAATTTAATGATCTTTACCCTATTTCTACTGTTTATTGATGCTTTTTTTCCTCTCATCAATGATTATTATTAAATTGATATTGAAGTTATTATAACCATTATTCATTAGATTACTTCACCGATTATTATGTATCATTTTACGCTAAAACGATTTCTAACTGGTTATTAGATTAACTTTTGTATTCTATACTTTTGTATATTTGTATTCATTATTTTTACTTTTGTATTTTTATAAATATATTTTTGTAAATATATTTTTGTATCGCTTTTTGTTGTTTTGTATAAAAAAGAATATTACATTTGTAATCTAAAATTTTACATTTATGAAAGATCGTGTACTTAAAATTATAGATGACTTAAAATTGACAACATCTGAGTTTGCTTTACGTGTTGGTGCTCAACCAGCACAGATTTCGCATATAAAAACAGGCAGAAATCAAGTAACTCTTGATATCGTGACAAAAATTCTAAAAGCATACCCTAATATCGATTCTGATTGGCTACTTTTCGGAAAAGGTAACATGTACAAAAATGCATCTGAAACAACTGAAAATCAGCCTTCTACAAGCAAAAAACAGCCCATTCAACTCGAAATGGCTGACTTATTTGATTCAGTTCCGAATAATTCACCAAATGAGAACAAAGAAAATGAGTTAATTCAAACTCATGAGAACAATGGAAATAATAGTTCAGTAAGTACAGATCCTGTTGAAGAAAATAAATCCTCTGAGAAAGAAAATTCATCAGAGCAATCTTCAACTATTGAGATCAGTATTACACAACCGACCACTTCTAATTTAACTGATAAAGGTTCGGATGTGAATGATGTTACGACCAACAAGGTAGATAACACAGAAAACAAAAATTCAAATCAAAACACAGATAAAAAAGATGAGGATTCTCATCTAA
This sequence comes from Paludibacteraceae bacterium, assembly GCA_045113275.1. Lineage (GTDB taxonomy): Bacteria > Bacteroidota > Bacteroidia > Bacteroidales > Paludibacteraceae > UBA1181. The sequence goes on along the minus strand of JBGUIU010000040.1, from coordinate 18,385 downwards.
CCAACGAAAAACCTCATCCTTATGTAAAAAAAATTGTCGTATTCTACTCTGACAAGACGTATGACGAATTTTTACCTACTGTCTAATCGTTTTTAACTGAACATCTTTTTAAATCGTTCATTAAAATTCTTTTTAGCATTATCGGTAGGTGTCATATTATTAGACTTTGACAATTCCTCAAACATCTTACTTTCGTCTTTACTAATCTTTTCAGGGATATATACACCAATATTTACTAATAAATCACCTGTACCATAGCTATTAACGCTTGGAAGTCCTTTTCCTTTCAATCGTAATACCTTTCCTGGCTGTGTTCCAGGATCGATCTTAACCTTCACCTTTGAATCAACGGTTGGCACCTCTACAGCGCCTCCATTTACCGCTACAGGAACCGACAATAACAGATTGTATATCAAATCATTCTCATCACGAATCAATTCTGGATGTGGTTCTTCCTCTATAGCGATATAGAGATCACCATTCACACCACCATGACGAGCGGCATTACCTTTTCCTTTCAACGGTATTTGCATGCCTTCCATCACTCCTGCAGGGATATTTACTACAATGACCTCTTCTGCCACAACAACACCATTTCCGCTACAATGAGGACATTTCTTAGTGATGATTCGACCTTCACCATTACAATCTGGACAAATAGACTGCGTCTGCATAGCTCCAAACATGGTATTTTGAACACGTGTTACACGTCCGGTACCTTTACAAGTATTACAAGTACTATAGCTATTTCCTTCAGCGCCTGTACCATTACAATGCGTACATTTTACATACTTTTTTACCTTCAGTTTCTTCTCGACGCCAGTAGAAATCTCTTTCAGATTCAGTTTTACACGAACTCTCAAATCTGAACCTCTACGAGTTGCAGAAGCAGAACCTCCGCTACTAAATCCGCCACCAAAGAAACTGCCAAAATGTCCACCAAACAGATCACCAAAGTTAGAGAAGATGTCCTCCATAGACATTCCTCCGCCGCTAAATCCACCGCCAGCAGCACCGCCAACTCCAGCATGACCAAATCGGTCATAACGTGATCGTTTGTCTGGATTGCTCAAGACTTCATACGCTTCAGCGGCCTCTTTAAACTTCTCCTCAGCTTCCTTATCACCTGGATTTTTATCAGGGTGATATTGAATAGCTTTCTTACGATAAGCTTTTTTTATTTCATCATCGGTTGCCGTTTTTGAAACGCCTAACACTTCATAATAATCTCTTTTTTCCATATTGATCATTTTTTATTCTCCAACAACCACCTTCGCATAACGGATCACCTTCTCGTTCAAAGTATAACCTTTTTGCGTACAATCAATCACTTTCCCTTTCAACTCTTCAGTTGGAGCTGGTATTCTTGCTATTGCTTCATGAAAATCGGTATCAAACTCTTTCGCTTCCGTATCAATGGCTTTGACACCATTTTGAGACAAAAACGAAATAAACTTATTGTAAATTAGATCTACACCTTCTTTTACTGAATCGGTATCTGTTGCCGTCTCCATTGCTTTCAACGCACGTTCAAAGTCATCTATCAACGGTAGGATATTATTAAATATATTTTCTCCCGCTGATTTGATTAACTCTGCCTTTTCTTTCAGCATTCGTTTTTTGTAATTATCAAAGTCTGCATACAAACGTAAATAATCATTATGCATTGTCTCACATTTCTCCTTCAATTTTTCAATTTCTGCCGAATTGTCAGACTCATTCACCTCTTCAGTTTCATTCTGCGCTGTTGATTCTTCTGAGGCTTGCACATCTTCTTGACTGTTAACATCATCATTTACAGACACTTGTTCAACTTTTTCTTTTTCTGAATCCATCATATTATTACTTTTTTTCTATTTATTCTAAATCATTCATTATATACTATTTAAAGTATATCAATTTGTTTGCCACAGCTAAAAAAAGTACATTTTGGCAGACTTTTGTACCTCCTTGTCTTCAATTTTGGCAGAGTTTTGTACAAATTCATCTTGGGAATATTTGAATTCATTCCGATTTCCTTTCGTATAGACGATGTGCACATCGTCTATACCGTGACCGACTGACAAACAGTAAGATATCTAAAAAAATCAAAAAGCATCCTAACGTTTATCACCTCACAATTTATGCTAATTATTTAAATATGGTGAATTTATAGAACTCTCTTTTATTGTTGATACGATTACTTAGTTGTATTTTCACCTTAAAAAGTTCTCCATTTCCATCAAAAATCTTTACATTTGCAAGTGTATAGAGTTTTATTTGAACAAAAAATAAAAAATATAGATGAAAGAATTGTTATTAGCTGATGAAGCAATTGCACAAGGTGCAATAGATGGTGGATTATCTGGTGTCTATGCATACCCTGGAACCCCATCCACTGAAATCACAGAGTATATACAAAACTCAAAGCAAGCTAAAGAAAGAAACATCCATAGCCATTGGTCTTCTAATGAAAAGACTGCAATGGAAAGTGCATTAGGTATGTCTTATGCAGGTAAACGTTCTTTGGTCTGCATGAAACATGTCGGTATGAATGTAGCAGCTGATTGTTTTGTCAACACTGCCATCACCGGTGTTAACGGTGGTATGATGGTATTAGCGGCTGACGATCCTTCTATGCACTCATCTCAAAACGAACAGGATTCTCGTTTCTATGGAAACTTTGCCATGATTCCTATGTTCGAGCCATCTAATCAACAAGAGGCCTATGACATGGCTTACAATGGCTTTGAGCTATCAGAAAAATTAGGTTACCCTGTTTTAATGCGTATTGTAACTCGTTTGGCTCACTCAAGATCAGGTGTTGAACGTAAAGAGACAAAAGCTGAAAATAAAAACAGCGTACCTGCAGATCCTCGTCAATTTGTATTATTGCCAGCAATCGCACGTCGCAGATATCAGATATTGTTAGATACTCAAGCTGCTATTCTTCAAGAATCAGAAAACTCAATCTACAATAAATACATTGAAGGAAATAACAAAAAAATAGGGGTAGTTGCCTGCGGTATAGGCTTCAATTATTTAAATGAAGTATTCCCTAATGGCTGTGAATACCCTGTTGTTAAAGTTTCGCAATATCCATTACCTAAAAAGCTGATTGACAGACTAGCAAGCGAATGCGAATCTATTATGGTTCTAGAAGATGGATACCCATTCGTAGAAAATCAGCTAAAAGGATTCTTCGAAAGTAAGACAATTAAAGGTCGTTTGGATGGTTCTCTTCCTCGTACCGGTGAATTAGACCCTGATTCAGTCGGAAAAGCATTCGGAAAAATTAACTCCATTACGTATCAACAACCATCTGTGGTTAAGATGCGTCCTCCTCAAATGTGTCAAGGTTGTAGCCACCGTGATATGTATGAAGCCCTTAATGAAGTATTGCGTGCTTATCCTGATAGCAAAGTGTTCGGTGATATAGGTTGTTATACATTGGGTGCATTGCCACCTTATCAAGCAATCAACTCTTGTGTCGATATGGGTGCTTCTATCACCATGGCAAAAGGTGCTGCTGATGCAGGGCTTTATCCAGCCGTAGCTGTCATCGGTGATTCAACTTTCACTCATTCAGGTATGACAGGACTATTGGATGCTGTCAACGAAGATGCAAACATCACCGTTGTTATTTCTGACAATGAGACAACCGCAATGACTGGCGGACAAGATTCTCAAGGTACAGGCAAAATTGAATCCATCTGTCTTGGATTAGGTGTAAAACCAGAACACCTTCGCGTATTTGTTCCGTTAAAGAAAAACTACGACGAGATGCTCAAAATCATTAAAGAAGAGATTGAGTACAAAGGTCTTTCTGTCATTATCCCAAGAAGAGAATGTATTCAAACAATGACTAGAAAACATAAGGCTGCTACAAAGAAATAGCCTTTAACAATACTAAATAGCAGGAGTCTATGTGATTCCTGCTATTTTTCTACCTTTTTCTGCCATTTCCAAATCTACTTTTTTTCAAACCTGTTATTTCTTAACTCTTATTATACATTGTTTTTTATGCAATTGGAAAAAATTTTATTCCTGGACGTTGAGACGGTCTCTCAAACAGAATTATATAGTGAATTAAGCGAAGATCAAGCATCTTTATGGCAAGATAAGTTTATTCAAATCAAAAACAGAGCCCCTGAAAAATATTCAGATGATAGTAATGCCGAAAATTCCTTGTCTGATATGGCTTTATTTGCCGAATTTGGACGTATCGTATGCATTTCCATGGGATTCCTATACAAAGAGGAAAATGAGTGGCATATACGCGTAAAATCAATTTACGGAGACCACGAAGAAAAGATCCTTCAAGAATTTGCCTCCATCTTACATAAATTACATGCCAGAAATTATCTGTTATGCGGTCATAACATTCGAGAATTTGATATTCCATATATCGCTAGGCGAATGATTATTAATAGCATTCAATTACCTCAGCTTATCCTTAACGCACAAAGGAAGAAGTGGGAGAGTCCTGTCATTGACACAATGGAGATGTGGAAATTCGGTGATTATAAACACTTCACAACACTCAAACTATTGTGTAACATACTCCATATTCCTTCTCCTAAAAATGATATGGAAGGTCATGATGTCTATCGGGTCTTCTATCAGGAAAAAAACTTAGAACGTATCTCTACTTATTGCCAAAATGATGTCATTGCGACCATTCAAGTATTCCTGAAACTATCTGGATTTCAGACCATTTCGGAAGATAAGATTGAATGTTTACACACCCAACCGTTCTTAGTATAATCATTCGGTGAGTTTATTTCGATCTCCATTTGTGGTAGATACGATGTGCACATCGTATCTACCGTAACCAACCTATCAAAAGGAATCAAAACAAATCGAACGCTCATCATCCTATAAAAAAAGATGGGGAATATTACAGAATTTATTTTTAACATTTTTTATAGAAAAAAGTTGCTTATAAATTTGCTTATATATGTTATATAACATAATTTTGCAACACAATTAAAAAACAGATAATAATTTAAATTTATACAAAAACATGGCTTGTCTTAATATGATTATTCTTGCAATTATCAGCAAGTATGCTCCTAAAAACTAAGATGTTATTTAGAAGTTTTAAAAGTTAATAGTAATTTGTTCACGCATTCGATAGTTTATATATTGAATGCGTTGTCGTTTTTAAGGGGATATCATTACATACGAGCATAAAAAAAAGGCGATTCCTAACAGAATCGCCTTGCGTGTAATAAGAAACGTCTTACTCTGCTGATTTATCTTCAACTGCAGCTTCTGGAGCGTTCTTTTTAACTGATTCAATACCATTCATGCATCCAGCTTTAGCTTTATAGCCTTCACCTGTAGCAATGATTTCACCGTTTGAAGCTTTCAAGCGGAAACGGAATTCTCCAGCTTTATCTGTATATACTTCAAACTTAGGATTCTTTGCTGTTTCAAATCCTTCTACTGTTTGATCTTCAATATTGGCAACTAGTACATTCTTTTTAACACTTTCTATACCACTTTTACAAGTAGCCAATGATTTATAAACCTGAGAATTAGCAATAATCTCACCATTTCCTGCTTTCAGAACAAAATTAAAACCTCCATTAGAAGTTGCACTGATTACGAATTTACCCATGTTTTTAAGATATTAAAGTTACTATTGTTACTATTGTTTATTCTATCCTTATACTAGCAAATTAAATAAATTCTTTTGAAAAAGAAAAATCTTTCTGCATTTATTTTTTTATTCAATTAATATTTCCCGTATTATCAATGTTAATTCTATCTATAGACAGAGAATAAAATTCTTTGTTTGGCAAAATTTCATTAACTTTGTACTCTTAAATGAAAGTTATAGAGTGGAAGATTTTAAAAGTATCTTATCAAAGGATAAAATATTTACATTAATTTCTAATGTTGCTGACTCATTAGGAGTGGAATGCTACGTAATCGGAGGTTATGTACGTGATATATTTTTAAATAGATCATCAAAAGATATTGATATAGTTGTCATAGGGAGTGGCATCAAAGTAGCTGAAGCTTTTTCTAAAGTATGGAGACATAGTACCATCAACGTTTTTAAGAACTTTGGCACAGCTCAAGTTAAGTCACAAAATCAAGAAGTAGAATTTGTAGGAGCTCGTAAAGAATCTTATCGTTCTGATTCCAGAAATCCTATTGTAGAAGATGGCACCTTGGAAGATGACCAAAACCGACGGGACTTCACAATCAATGCGTTGGCCTTATGTTTAAACAAAGATCGTTTGGGTGAATTGGTCGATCCATTCAATGGGGTACAAGACATCAATAATAAAATCATACAAACACCGACGGATCCCAATATCACCTTTAGTGATGATCCTTTACGTATGATGAGATGCATTCGCTTTGCTACTCAGCTCTCATTCTATATCGAGCAAAACACATTCGATGCGATCTCTAAAATGAAGCAACGAATCAACATTGTATCGGGTGAACGTATTGTGGATGAGCTAAATAAAATCATGGCGTCTCCGAAGCCATCCATTGGATTTGAATTAATGGAACGTTGTGGTCTGCTCGAACTCATCATTCCTGAAATCCATGCTTTAGCTGGAACGGAAGAAAAGGATGGAAAAGGACACAAAGATAACTTCCTCCACACCATGCAGGTATTAGACGCTGTCGCCCTGCAATCAGAGGATATCTGGCTTCGCTGGGCAGCTCTTTTTCATGATGTGGGTAAACCCGCTACAAAGAAATGGATCAATAATATTGGATGGACATTCTACAACCATAATTATGTTGGAGGGAAGATGATTCCTAAGATTTTCAAAAGAATGAAACTTCCAACAAACGATAGGATGAAGTTTGTCCAAAAAATGGTACTGCTACACATGCGTCCGATTGCTTTAGTGGAGGACGAAGTGACCGATTCTGCCGTTCGCCGTCTATTATTTGATGCGGGCGATGACATCGAATCGCTAATGATCTTGTGTCAGGCCGATATCACATCTAAGAATGCTGAAAAAGTGAAACGATTCCACGAAAACTACAAGATAGTGGAACAGAAGATGAAAGATATCGAAGAAAAAGATCGAGTGCGTAATTTCCAACCGCCTGTCTCTGGTGAGGAAATCATGCAAACTTTCAACTTATCGCCTTGCGCTTTAGTAGGACAGTTGAAAAATGACATAAAAGATGCTATCTTAGACGGTATCATTCCTAACGAACATGATCAAGCTTTTCAATATATGCTTAAAAAGGCAAAAGAATTGGAACTTGAACCCGTATATTCAAAAACATAACCTCATATCGTATGGACGGAATAGATTATATCATTCAACATGGCACTGTTTTTCACAAATCTTCTGAAAAACAAGAGGACAAGAAAATAAAAACAAAAGCAAAGAAAACAACTTATATAAAGGGGGCTCATGGGTCTGGTTCTGCTAAAATGAAAGCAGAATACAGAAGAAAAAGACAAAACAGAAACAAAAAAGGTTAATGATTTTATTTTTGATATGATGAAAAAAAAGGCGTATGTCATATTTTTTCTTCTATCTACTGTATTCATTTTCAAAACCTATTCCTATACAGTACAGAATGGATGTCCTGATTTTTCGGATATCCAGAAATCGTATGTAGAAGGTTATACTGGTGATTTCAATAATCCATTCCAACAAAATGGCATCACAGAGGGGCGCCATACTCTTATCTCAGAAAAAGGATATGACGAGAATACGGGTTCCCAACTTAGCACATTACCACCCGGCGAAATACGAGCCATCCGTTTGGGAAACAACCAAATCGGTGGAGAAGCGGAAGCTATTGTCTATCACTTCATTGTTGACCCCGATAACTCATTATTGTTCATCAACTTTGCAGTGGTTCTAGAGGATCCTGGCCACGATTTCATCTACCAACCTCGCTTCGTCATTCGCATAACTGATAAACAAGGGAAACTCGTCTCTGATTGCTCCGAATATGATGTCTCTGCAGCAGCAGGTCTTAGTGGCTTCAAAGATTACTTAGGTGGCTATACAGCTGTCAGATGGCGTGATTGGACGAAAGTCGGACTTGACTTAACTCCGTTTGCCAATCAAGAGGTTCAAGTTCAATTCATCACCTATGACTGCGCCCTGATGGGACACTTTGGATATGCTTATTTCACAGCTCATTGCGCCCCCAATAAACTAGAAATAAAAGGATGTACGGGATCTAGTTTTACCGTATCTGCGCCCGATGGGTTTGCTTCTTATCTATGGGACAATGGGGACACAACCCAAACAACCACTCGACAAATAACGAAAGACAACACGGCTATTAATTGTCTTGTAACTTCGGTCACAGGCTGCTCTTTCACACAAAGTGCATTCATATCCTCATCGACTACGGATACGGAAACATTCTTCAAAGACACCATCTGTCAAGGTGAACCATACAACAAACATTATTTTAATTTACCACCACAACACACTATAGGGACCACCATTTATCACAATAGCATTCTTGATCCAAGTACATGTTCCGAAACAAAAGAGATTCAACTAGAATTAACCATCTTACAGCAATTCTACGAAATCAATGCAGCAATCTGCGAGGGTGAGGACTTCGATAAATATGGATTCCATGTCGTTCAACCGCCAGTAGGAACCTATTTTGACACATTACGTTTTTCTCATGATGGAATACGCAGATGTGATAGTATCGTATGTTTGAGACTCACCATCAACGAAAGCTTAAACCTTTCTCAGAGTCTAATAGGGGATGCTTCTCCTTGTACAGGAGCAGCCACACCATACTATGTTGATACCGAAAACAACTCCACTTCATATTCTTGGGAGATACCAGACAATGCAGTCATAATGAATGGTAAATCATCTCCTCAGATACTACTTTACTTCACAAGTGACGAACCAGGCAAAATCGTCCTAAAAGGAGAAAACGGTTGTGGCACAGGGGCTGTTCCTTTTGAGGTCAGACCTAAGCTCTCTCATCATATCTTCATCAAAGATACCGCTTGTATCAATCAATACTACAACAAATACAATTTCAATCTTGGAAAACAAACAACAACTGGCTATTATACTTATACACAGAACCTACAAACCACTTCTGGCTGTGATAGCACCATCGTATTAGCACTCTCAGTGTTCAATACACCTAAAGTATGGATTGAAATGGAAGACAACAAACAGCTGCTTTGTGCCTCCGACAGAGTCTTATTACAAGCTAAAGGAGAGGGTAGTAACTATCTGATTCATACATGTGACTCTCTTCCGGTTGCGGTAGGTGACGTTTATTGTAAAGATGGTTCAATCAAACATTTAAAACAATATGACACGAACTCAAATCAGGCAGCTGGTGTTGTATTTTTCGTCAGCCCTGATTATGAATATGCCTTAGTAGCTGACATTACTGATTTATTTAACAGAGGAAGAATCTCATGGGGTGTTTATGGGTATGATATTCCAAATCTTATAAATCAAACTGAAGTCAGGAAAGTTACCAACGACCAAGATGGATACAGCAACACAGCCATCATACGCATGACAGGCGATGCATCTTCCTATCCTGCCGCATGGGCTGTTGATTTCGAGAACGGATGGTATCTACCTGCCATTGGAGAACTCAGACTGCTGTACGCCTCTATTCATGAAATAAATAAAACACTTTCCGTAATCGGTGGAGGAGAGATGCCATCCAACATCAACAAATATGATCTCCCGTTTATTTATTATTCATCCACCGAGCTATCTGCCTACTATTTCTGTGTAGTAACTCAAACAGGAGAGATTCAAGGAATTGTGAAAAACAACAATATAGGAAATGTCCGTCAAATCCGCTCAGTCAAGCTACCGAAGATGAAACTTCCTTCTATAAAAATAGGGGACATAGCTCAAAATGAATATGGAGAAAAAGGTATTGTCTTCCACCTAGACGACGATGGTCGTTCTGGTTGGATGATTGACATGAAAGAAGATTCTTTTTATTATCAATTTTCTCCTAGCTCACTCAATATACAAGATTGGGGAGATAACTCAAGCTATAATCGTTATACTAAGGAACTCGCAGCTCATGAAGATTGGGACGGAGAAACCAATACAAAAGTACTCAAAAAGGGTATTCCGCAGGACGATAACTATGCTATCTGTCATGTGGACACCTCTAAGGGCTGGGTTATGCCTTCAGCCGGACAACTCGATGAGATATACTCTCTATTATTCTTCCTAGACTCCGCCATGATTAAACACAATGCACAACCCATGCACTATGATCATTATTGGACTAGTACAAAGTACATTACACCACTTGCGTGGACATACGATATGGCTTTCGGAAATCCAGACATTCCAGTAAGTTCAAGCGATTGGTATGCGTTACGTACAATATCAAGATTCACCTACTGTGAACCTTATGCAGAAGTAACAGACTCCTCTATATCTTTTCAATGGAACACAGGAGAATCCACGCCTTATTTGGAAATATACCCCAAAGAGTCTTGTACCTACAGCGTTACAGCTTATTCAAAAGAAGGTTGTACCTCTTCTGCTTCCAAATCACTGATCGTCAGTCAACCTAAAGACAATATTGAGATATTTGACACCATCTGCTTTGGTGAAAGATATGTATCCGATTTCTTCAACGTAAACGAAAGTGGGGTTTACACTCACACGATAGAGAACGACAAATGCAACCAAACCATCACGTTACATTTGACCGTAACTGAGAAGCAAAACGAGACACGTCTCGAAGACCAAACCTGCCAAGGTAGTAACTATCGTCGAAATGGATTCAACATAACAGCCAACATTCCTAGCTCAAGGATAGATACACTCTTCCTAACGAATAAAACAGGCTGTGACAGCCTCATTATCCTTCATTTGAATGTCTTACCGATGAGACATGACACCATCTATGACAGGATCTGCCAGAATGAATCTTACTTCCAAAAAGGATATGCTATCACTGCTTATCAACCAGTAGGATGGCATTATTATGATATTAAGACGTCAGATGAGAATGGTTGTGATATCATCCAAACTCTAGCATTAAAGGTGGACTCCATTTATCAATTATCCCTGATTGATTCAACTTGTATGTATGAAAAATACACTAAAAATGGATTTGACATCACGCCTGACCAAGAGGGATATACTCATTTTTATCAAACGCTTCACACACAATCAGGATGCGACAGCACAATTGCATTGAACCTGAAAGTATTTAACACAGATGAGACTCAATTCATTGATACAATCGTTGTTGGAGATAGTTATCAAAGCAAAGATTTCTCCTTGCCTGCCCAATACACCATCGGATGGCAAATTCATGAAAAACATCTCACAAACGCTACTGGATGTGACAGTTTATTGATACTGAACCTTTATGTACAGAACGATGAAGATATTGTCAAGATTCCAACCTCCTTTACACCGAATGATCAGAATGGACTAAATGACATCTTTATGGAAGGTTATGAGATCTTCATTTATGATAGATATGGACTCCTCGTATGCCACTCTCACAATGGATGGGATGGCAAATACAGAGGTGCGCCAGCAGACGCTGGTGTGTATATCTATACTCTTATCTACAAAAGCGGAAAAGAAAAGCACGGTACCGTTGAAATCATAACAGAATAAGCCAATAAAAAAAAGATAGGCAGCGTCTTTCTCACTGCCTATCCATCATTATCTTTTTTCGAGGTTTCTACACGCTACTGTTCTTTCAACCTCTCAAATTCAACTCTTATTCTTTAATTCTTAACACCTGCGCACACAATCTTCTTTGCATCATCATCAAAATCAATTTTTATGGTGTCGCCCTCATTAACACTATTTGCCAATAAGACCTCAGCCACCTCATCTTCTACATATTTTTGAATAGCTCTTTTTAACGGACGTGCGCCATACTGAATATCATATCCTTGTTCTGCAATATAATCTTTAGCCTTATCCGTTAATGTCAGATGATAACCCATCTTTTCTATTCTATCATACACATCCTTCAACTCCAAATCGATAATCTTAAAGATGGACTCTTTCTGTAATTGATCGAACATGATGATATCATCAATACGATTTAAGAATTCTGGCGAGAACGTTTTATTTAACGCTTTTTGAATCACACTATGAGCAAACTCCTTATCCTGCAGATTAACGCCCATTGAGAATCCAACGCCTTTTCCAAATTCCTTCAGCTGACGAGTACCTACATTTGATGTCATGATGATTATTGTATTCTTAAAATCCACCTGACGACCTAAGCTATCTGTCAAACGTCCCTCATCAAGAACCTGCAACAAGAGATTAAACACATCAGCATGTGCTTTTTCTATCTCATCCAACAGAATAATAGAGTAGGGCTTACGTCTTACTTTCTCAGTCAACTGTCCGCCCTCTTCATATCCCACATATCCTGGAGGCGCTCCAATCAATCTAGAGACGGAGAATTTCTCCATATATTCACTCATATCTATGCGAATAAGCGCATCTACAGAGTTAAACATCTCCTTCGCAAGTTTTTTGGCCAAATACGTCTTTCCAACACCCGTTGGACCGACAAAAATAAAGGAGCCAATCGGTCTGTTCGGATCTTTCAATCCGATACGACTTCTCTGAATTGATTTAACAATTTTGGCAACCGCATCATCCTGACCAATCACTTTTCCCATAAGGATTTCACTCATATGACGAAGTTTCTCACTCTCTTCCTGAGCGATGTTTTGAATTGGCACACCGGACATCATTGACACAACATTTCTCACTTGCTCCTCATCCACAATCAGACGTTCGCTCTTCAATGAATCCTGCCAATCTTTTTTGGCATCTTCAATTTTCTGTAGATACTCTTTTTCTTGATCTCGATAGTTGGCAGCCAATTCGAAATCCTGATCCGTCACAGCCTTTTCCTTCAACGCCTTCAACTCATCTCTTTTCGACTCTAGCTCTGTTATGATATTAGGCATTTCCACATTAGCGATATGTGTGCGTGCGCCTGACTCATCCAAAGCATCTATAGCCTTATCTGGGAAAGCACGATCCGTGATATATCGATCGGTGTATTTAACACAAGCCTTTAGTGCCTCGTCTGTATAACTAACGAAATGATGATCTTCGTATTTACTCTTGATATTAGTTAGAATCTGCAACGTCTCCTCACTCGTAGTAGGTTCAACCAAAACCTTTTGGAAACGACGTTCCAATGCACCATCTTTTTCTACATGTTCACGATATTCATTCAGCGTCGTTGCTCCAATACATTGTATGTCACCTCGTGCCAATGCAGGTTTCAAGATATTAGCAGCATCCAATGATCCTGGAGAAGATCCTGCACCCACAATCGTATGTATCTCATCCACAAAAAGAATAACATCTTTATTCTTTTTCAATTCATTTATAATCGATTTAATACGCTCCTCGAACTGACCTCTGTACTTGGTACCTGCCACTACCGATGCCATATCCAACGATATGATCTTCTTATCAAACAACACATGTGAAACCTTCTTCTCCACAATCCGTTGCGCAAGACCTTCTACTATGGCCGATTTTCCAACGCCCGGCTCTCCAATCAATACTGGATTATTTTTCTTTCTTCTGCTCAGGATCTGAGAGACTCTTTCTATCTCTTTTTCTCGTCCCACTACAGGATCTAATAATCCATTCTCAGCTGCCTTGGTTAAATTTGTTCCAAAACTATCTAAGACAGGGGTTGCTGACCCTACAGGATTCTCATGCGTTGTGTTTGAAGTAGAGAAATTTGATGATGAGTTGTCATCCGCCTTGTTCTCACTCTCATCCACAAATATATTTTTAACACCAGATGCTCCTAAATTTCTAGACAATAGATAATTCTGAATGCTTTTATAGGTCACATTCTCACTTAAAAGAACTTGTGCTGCCACATTGGAATTATCCTTCATAATCGCCAACAATAAATGTTCCGTCTCCTGTGTCTGACTCTTATACAACCGAGCTTCCAATGTCATCAACTTTAATATCTTCTCTGCTGATTTAACCAATGGAATCTCGTTAGAACCAGAAACATTCATGTCGGTGCGAAGCCTATCATCCAATGTATCTTTTATATATTTAAGATCTACCTGTAAATGCTTCAATATATCCATAGCCATTCCTTCTCCACCTCGTAATATTCCAAGTAGAAGGTGTTCAGGTCCTATGAAATTATTCCCTAATCGAATTGCTTCGTCTCGGCTGAACATCAATACCTCTTTTACTCCTTGTGAATAGCTCGTCGTATCCATAATTTATATTGAGTTGTTTTAATTATTCAAAATCTACGTATCGAAAAATAAATTTTCACGCAAATATACAATATTCTTCTGCCTTAAATACGTTTGTTCATTCTTTGTTATTAACATGTTAATAACTTATTTTAATCCTTTTTGCTTACGTATTTGTAAATTCCTACATTACGACTTCAATTAAGCAAAATATTTACACACTATTGACAAACGATTCCAATACAATATGAAAGCTATTTTCACTTCTTTTTTATACCCCTGTTTATTAGCCATTGGTCTCTTTTTCTCGTCTTTTAATTATGCAGAAAAATGGGGAAATATAAAGCATACGGATTATTGGGAATCCCCACAAACGGTCAGCTCTAAGATTGATGAAATAGAAGCTGTTGCAAAAAAAGAAGGTAACATTCCCGAACAAATACACTGCATCATCGAGCGAAACGAAGCAAAGAATTATTATATCTCAAAAAATGAGCTTTTCACTAGTTGTATAAATGAGTTGAATCAGTTATTACATGAGACAAATGACGAAGCAGCCCGCTCCATCATCACCTACATAATAGGAAATTATTATATGAAATATTATGAACGGAATGGTTATAAAATCAATCGGCGAACTGACTTAAGTGACTATGTTCCAGATGATATCAATGAGTGGACTTCCCAATTGTTTATCAACAAGATTCATGAGTGTTGGTTCTCCGCCATCGCCAACGAGAGACTGAAATCAGTACCTGCTATTCAATATAGTGCCATCCTAATGTTAGGGAATGATAGCCGTATCTATCGTCCGACACTTTACGATCTACTTGTCAATGACATGCTATCTCGCTCAACATCCATCTTATCAAATACAGAAGATGAAAAACTATTACAAGCCTTAGTGGATTTTCACGCAAATGATAAAGAACCTGACGCATACGTAGCAGCAAAAATAAGGTTGTTACGTTCCCGTTTCAATAAAAACAAAGAGAAGGAACAAACGATCCAACAATTAAAACTTCTATTAGAAGAGACAAGAAATCATCCTTCGTCTATCTTAGTTCGCTCGACGTTATGTGATATATTAAAACACAATATATCAGATCCTTACGAACCTAAAGATTCAACACTGCTTCAACAATTATCAGAGATTTGCGAGGAGGGTGTTCGTGCATTTCCTAACCATGAAAAAATCAATGACTTGAAACGCGAAATAGAGGCTCTCAATGCTCCAAGGATTTGTATCTTAATGGACAAAACAACGATTCACTCATCCGATAGTATAAAACTGAAAATATGCTATGCAAACAAGGATCATATCGATCTGAATATTTTTCGTTTGTCTGTCTCCTCATCTTACAAATATCAGAAGAAAGATTATCGATCTGAAATAGAAAAGACTAAAATACGCTCTTATTCCTACGATTTATCCAAATCTAATTTTAATATATTACGGGATACAACAATCATACTACCGCCTCTTGATTACGGTATATACCGCATCATACTCGATAACGAAAGAAATTTTATTGACGTCACCGTCTCCGACATCTATTATATCACTCATCTTTTGGAAACCAATGATATAATCAACTTCTTCGTTGTCGATTCGAAAAGCGGAGAGCCCAAACAGAATGTAAAGGTAGAATCCTTTCCTTCAGGAACTAAAAAAACAACAGACAAGAACGGGTTAGCTTCCTTCTCATCAATATACACTGAGACAGACAATTATTTTTATGATAAACAAGATGTTTTTATACCACCTAGTCATTGTCAGAATTACCACAGTTATGCTCAACTGAAAGATAATACTGGAATATATGCTGCAATGTTCACCGATCGTTCCATCTATCGGCCTTCTCAGACAATCTACTTCAAAAGTATCTTATACATGTTACGCAATACAAACAGCACTATTCTTGCTAATGAAAAGGTAACAGTAACATTATATGATTCAAACTCGACCGAAATAGAGAGAAAAGAGCTGGAAAGCAATGACTTCGGATCGGTCAACACCACTTTTGTCCTTCCTAAGCAGGGACCTACAGGCAATTATTCCATCCATATTGATTTTAATGATAGAACAGAGTCAAAGACTCTTTACTTCAGAGTTGAAGAGTACAAACGTCCGACATTCGAAGTAAAACTAACCTCTCCAACTGAATCGTTCTCATTCAATGACACGATTCATATAAAAGGACATGCGGATTATCTTCTTGGTACGCCCTTGACCAATGCCAATGTGAAATATACCGTGAGACGTCAACCTTGCTCATGGTGGTGCTATTTATTCGGACAACCTAAATCTGACGTAAACATTGCTGATGGAACAACTACTCTTCAGCAGGATGGCTCTTTTGACTTCTCGTTTCTTGCAAAAAAAGATAATTCTGTTCGCACCCCAGCTTATTACCAGTATACAATCTATGCCAAAGTGACCGACAGCAATGGGGAAACGAATGAATCTACAATCTATCTCTCAGTAGGCGACCAATCATTGTTCTTCCACTCAAATCTTCAAAAACATTTGTTGATGGAAGATTTTGCCACTCAACCTTATAAAGTTATGAATCTTAATGGCGACGGACAAGTGGCAACTATTTCGTATGAGGTATTACGTGACCAACTTCAGATCTGCACCGGAAATGTCACATCCGATTCTACAGGTAGTTTTAGAATCAACGAAAGCACCAAAAATTGGCTGTCTGGCTCCTACACACTAAATCTGAAAACATTTGACGAAAAGGGCAGGGAAGTGTCTAATTCATATAAAATGATACTTTTTCGCAAACATGAGAAACGCCCCCCCGTATTCACCACGTTCTGGCATGATGTGAACGATGTATATTTGTCGTATGGCAAGTATCATGTAGTACGGGTAGGATCATCTTTGACGAATGCCAATCTGCTAGTTGTACGGACCAATGTGCATGGCGATGAAGAGATAGAATGGATTAAATTAGACAATGAGTTTAGAGATATCTATTTCAAACTAAAGGAAAAAGACGGCGATAGACTTTATGTGAATTTCTTCCTTGTAAACGAGGGGGTATGCGAAAAAGCATCATTCACCATCAAGAAAGAAAAAGAAAATAAAGAGATCCCTATTCAACTTTCTGTCTTTAGAAACAAAATGGCTCCTGGGTCAAAAGAGACATGGACACTAACGTTGCCGAAAGAAAGGAATTCGGAGGTTCTTGCTGCTATGTATGATGCGTCTCTTGATAAATTTAGGTCTCATAAATGGTCTTTTAAACCTAATTATAGACATTATGGGCTTACCCATTACTATAACACGTACTACAACTCATCTGGATCTATTTTTGTAAGAAGATCCCCTCAATATTATGGAGCCAATTGGTCCTTTGACAGATTTTCAAATTCATTTGAAATAACAGGATCCACATCCTCTATTTACGACGACTATGATTTCGGCGAAATAACCGTGAATAGCTCATACACGTCTGTTGATCAAGCATTAGCAGGACGTGTTTCTGGAGTTCAAGTTTCTGCATCTTCAGGTCAGCCAGGTGCTCAGTCTTCTGTTCGTATTCGTGGTACGTCATCATTATCTCATTATTCATCATCTCAAGATGAATCGGAAGACAAATCTGAGGAAAAACCAATAACGCCAAAAGAGTTGCCAGTTTCTAGACCAATGGTTCGAACCAACTTCTCCGAAACAGCCTTCTTCTATCCACAACTCCGGACAGACCCAGAAGGTAATGTGCAGTTCTCCTTCGATATGCCAGAGAGCTTCACTCGTTGGAACTTCATGGCCTTGGCTCATACCAAAGACCTCTTCTACGGACAGTTCTCCGATCAGATGGTAACCCAAAAGGATTTCATGATTTCACCTAACTTGCCTCGTTTCCTGCGCAAGGGCGATCGTTGCGTGCTATCCGCTAAAATCATCAACCTATCGGACTCTACCATAAAGGGAACAGCCATCTTAGAACTGTTGGACCCTGTAACAGAGAAGGTATTAATCACAGAAAAAACAAACTATTCCGCAGAAAAAGCGATAAACAGTGTGGTGACATGGGCGATCAACGTGCCTCGTGACATGGAAACGGTTCTAGTTCGCACATCTGCTGTAGCAGATAATTTCTCGGATGCGGAACAGACCTTGCTCCCAATCCTGTCCGACCGCATGGTCGTGACACAATCCATGCCAATCTA
>JBGUIU010000039.1:0-35532 GCA_045113275.1 Paludibacteraceae bacterium | reverse complement strand
AAATTTTCACTAACTTTGCACCCGCAATTGGACGATGGTGTAATGGTAACACTACAGGTTTTGGTTCTGTCATTCCCGGTTCGAATCCGAGTCGTCCAACTCCCCATATCGCTATCCCTCTGAATATCAGAATGGTAGCGATTTTTGTTTTGCAAAATTCCCGTGAAATTCCCGTGATAAGGGCATGAAAGGCTATAATTACCCCAAATTTATACCTTAAATTTATCATTGATTAGCGATATTTCCAAATAAACCGTATTTGGAAGTTTCCCGCTTATTCCTTGGTCTGCACTTGGTTCATGAAAGGTGTTCATCGTAAAGGTCACCAAAGGGCATCCTGCCTTCTTTGCCGGAGTGTCCTCTACGATGAACGCTATTCTTTCATTTTAGTTTGACACCGAAAGGGCCAACTGGGAAGCTCGCCCTTTTATTCTTTTAACATATACGTTAATATCTCTTACACCCATCAGTGACGTTTCCCCAAAAACCTCACCTAATTCATTTTTGAGTGTAAAATTTACACTCCCCAAAAAACTCACCTAATTCATAACTATCTGGTAATCAGTCGCTCCCAAAAAACCTCACCTAATTCCCCAAAAAACCTCACCAAATTCGCCGAGGTCTTACAAATGTCCGTAACTGCCTGAAAGCCAGCCACTCCCAAAAAACCTCACCTTATTCCCCAAAAACCTCACCTAATTCGCCGAGGTCTTACAAATATCCGTAACTGCCTGAAAGCCAGCCACTCCCCCAAAAACCTCACCTTATTCCCAAAAAACCTCACCTAATTCCAAAATGTTCGATATTTTTATTTTGATGGTAAGAATTATTTACGCTCATATTTTGTATATCTCTGACTATAAGCATATTACAATACTTATATATACGAATTTACAGGAAAACGCGTTTACTTTTATTAACATTTAATGTAAATGGCTGATTTTCAGAGTATTGCGTTAAAAACTCCCCAAAACCGCAAATTTTATCGCGCACGCGCGCGCGTATATATAAATAATAGATAAATAATTTATTTTATATATATATGAACAGGGCGTTCGGAATCTCTCTGAACGACCGTTCTGGAAACCCACAAAAAAGATGAAAGGGAACCCCAAACGTCCGCAGGCTCATGGGATCACGAATGAAGATTTTGCTCACGATAGAAAGCCTTCGGCTAAACTCACGATTTAAGTTGTTTAAGGGGACGGTCGGGTCGTGACCCTCCCTTTGTGCCATACGGAGAGAACTACTCGCCCATCATCGTCTGGTACATCTTAAACAGCTCAGTAACACATTTGCTTTCCGTGAACTCCTTACCGACCTTGAATTCATAGGCTTCCATGACGGCACGGTCGTTCGTCTGATGTGCCTTACGTAGTTCTGGAGGCATCAAGGCTTCGTCATACAGGTCAGACAAGGAACTATCTGGATAGAGTGCACGGGCATCGAGGATGGCCTGTACCGTCAGTCACCCTGGCTCTCTGCTGATCCGTCGGCGACAGCCAGGGGAAATAACTATAGACATTATCCTTAGAATGTCTGTAGTCGCTCTTTATCCTACCACCAATGACGCGCATCCATGCCATATGGACATTGCTCTCCAATATACCCAAATGGTACACCGTAGCTTTCGGTATGATAAGAATTGCATTTGTGGATATTTACTCACAGTAGAAGAAATATGGAAATGATTAAAACAGGCTTCCGTAATTAAATTAGAAAACTAAAAACATTGCTTTGTAAATATGTATATATGTGTATTTGTATATATGTAGACGTGTGTACTCATTATTATTGTACACATGTGTAAGTATATATATAAGGACATGTATACTTGTATACATTGACCACAATGAAAACATGTAGACTTTTCTCATTATATATGTACCTTTTTTGTATCTATAGTGATAAGATTTAGCCTTTTGGGAAGATAATTCGTCAAAAATACATAAAAATGTAGAGTAGAGGTCTTCTTTCTGGCAGAAAATCACTATATTTGCGTTCAAAACATATAAATTAGAAACAATGAAAGATTTAAATCGACTTAAAGTTGTCTTAGCTGAGAAAAAAAGAACCAATAAATGGTTAGCTGAACAACTTGGCAAGAACGTAACCACTGTCTCGAAATGGTGTACGAACACATCCCAGCCAGATCTCCAGACACTGGATAAAATAGCATTCCTCTTAGAGGTTGATGTGAAGGATTTGATTAATTCCACACGTAATGATATTATGTATATTCCAATACCAAAACAAGCATAGCTGTTTTTCAGCATATATTGGAAAAGAGGATTTATAAATATGTCAAGGTCATTATTAAAAATTACAAAAGAGAATTAATATGGCATTTACATACAATTATCCAAGACCGGCTGTTACTGCTGACTGCATAGTGATGACAAGGGAGGCAGAGCCAAAGGTGCTGCTTATCCAGCGGGGGAATCCGCCTTTCAAGGGTGCATGGGCATTCCCCGGTGGTTTCATGAACATGGATGAAACCACGGAACAGTGTGCTATCAGGGAACTGGAGGAAGAGACAGGACTTCGAGTGTCGGAGGTTCACCAAATAGGTGCATACTCCAAGGTTGACCGCGACCCAAGAGGGCGAACTATCTCAGTTGCTTTTCTGACAATCATTGACGAGCCGACTGCTGTCACCGGGCAGGATGATGCTGTTAAAGCAGAGTGGTGGCCATTGTCAGGCTTGCCACATCTGGCATTTGACCACTTTGATATCATGCAGGATGCAATCAAAGTATATAAAATACATCTTTCACAAGGCTTGTGAAGCACAAAGAAATGGGATTATAGGAAGTTTGTAGTATCTTTGCAACATCAAGAGATTAATATGAAGAATTATTTGATTAGTGAGGCTATAGGTGATATCGCAGGAAGTGCGTATGAAGGTAGAAATCACCGCATTAAAGACTACGAAAAAGTGAAGATGTTCAGTAGTAGAGCACACTTCACCGATGATACTGTGCTAACCTTTGCCTGTGCAGAAGCATTCATTGATAATCTCGCCATGACTATGAATCTCTGGAAATGTGCTAACGAGCATCGTCATGCAGGATTTGGGAGTAAATTCAAGTTATGGATGGCAAACCACAAGCCACAGCCTTATCGTAGTCTTGGAAACGGATCAGCCATGCGTTGCTCTTCGGCGGGATGGTTGGCCCAGACAGAAGAAGAGTGTATCCGCATGGCAACAGAAACGGCTGCACCGACACATAACCATCCTGAAGGTATAAAGGGTGCTGTTGTCACAGCCCTCACCATCTTCCACCTGAAAAATAAACAAGATAAAGATTTTGTGCGTGAACATCTGTTGAATGAATATTATCCTGACTGGAAAAATCAGAAATATGCAGATTTCCACGATTCCTATACATTCAATTCCACATGTGCAGGTACAGTCGGCCCGGCGATGATCTGTTTCCTGGAGTCCAAAGATTATGTTGACTGCATCAAACTCGCCATTTCCCTCGGCGGTGATGCCGACACCCTCGCCGCTATTGCAGGCCCTATGGCCTATGCCTATTACAGAAAGATGCCTGATGCTCTCATTTATCAAGCAATGAAGAAATTGCCTGACTGGATGGTTGAGGTCAGTGAAAGATTTGATGAGATTGTAAACTCAAAACTGTAAAGAATAAAAAACATAAAGAGTCCTATTATGCAGAAGCTTACCACATTACAAGTAATAGCACTCAGTCTTTTAGACAGGGTAGGAAACAAGACCGTCATGCGTATTGGCGAAGTGCTTGATGAAAAGCAAATCAGCATATCATCATCTAATGACATGTTTGATTTCCTTGTTATGGCAAGGGAGCGAAAACTCGTTTCACGCCTGCCAGAATTTACAGCAGATGACGTTGCCACGAAATTCATGTATGCCCAGCGTATCATCAATGAGAGCGAGGCCGTAGGAATACATGTGGTAAGCTACCTTGACTCAAATTACCCTAAGCAATTGCTGAAAACAGTAGATGAGAAGGGAAATACCTCTGTTCCAATTGTCCTTTATTATAAAGGTGACATTGGTATAGCCTCCTTGCCTGGCCTTGCAGTGATAGGAACAAGAGAGCCAACAAGTGAAGGTGAGAGGATCGGTGAATTCCTTGCAGCAGAATTTGCCAAACGAGGATTTAACATTGTTTCCGGCCTTGCCATCGGCTGTGACACCTGCGCTCATCGTGGTGCTTTGAAGGCACATGGCAAGACGACGGCTTTCCTGGCGCATGGTTTAACGACCATTTATCCGCCTCAGAATGAATCTTTGGCAAAGGAAATCATAGAGAAGGGAGGACTACTTATGTCGGAATATCCCATCGGCACCGGTCTTTCACCCTACAACCTTGTAGCCCGCGACCGTCTGCAAAGCGGTATGTCAAAGGCAACCTTGGTTATTCAAACGGGACGTTCTGGAGGGACTATGCATGCCGTATATTCCACATTAGCCGCTTCCAAGCCCCTATATGTAACCAAATATCAAGATGCCTATACGATGGGGCACGAGAAAAATCAGGGCAACGAATATCTTGCTCAGCGACCCAATGGAGCCAAATATATTTGTGAAACAGACAACATTGATGCCATTGCGGATTTGTTAAAAAACGCCCAGCCAATTCAAACCAGTTTATTTGATTAATTTATGCGTAGCATCATATTTGATCTCGACTTGACGCTTGTTGACACCACTCCATTGGAGCAGGCACGGGCAGACAGGAACTGGCAGTTAGCCTATTCCAAGATTGGAGAATGCCATCTATATGATGGTATTCAAGAAGTCCTCGATGTTATTGCCAAGCACCATATTCCCACTGTAATCGTAAGTACGTCACCAAGTAAATATGTTCAGAATGTGACAGATCATTTTCACATACCAGTAGATCATATTATTGGGTATCACGATGCCAAGCCACATAAGCCTGCTCCAGAACCTATGTTGCTCGCATTGCAAAAACTTGGATGTTCTGCAGATCAGGCTATTTCCTTTGGTGATAGGGTTATTGACATACAGGCTTCCAATGCAGCAGGTATCGAAAGTGTTGCCTGCTTCTGGGGGACAAAAGAAAAGAAGGAACTGATAGTATCCGGCTATCGTCATGCTATAATTCATCCTCGTGAAATATTAACCCTAATCAGGTAAAGCTATGGATGATGGATGTGGTTGTATTGTAGTTCTTGTAGTTTTAGCTGCCTTTTGGCGGTTGAGTACTATAATCGGAGATGCATGGTCTGTTGAGCCCGCATGGGTCTTCTGGGCACTTGTTATTGTCGTTGCGGCTTTGCTCTATTTCATCAATTATCTCTTGACTCAAGCAGACAAGAAGATGCAAAGTCGATTTGAGGAGATTAAGAAGAATTATCCCAAGGCTTATACAAAATACGCAGCAAAAAAAGGATATACAGACGAATCTAAAATACCCACCAATTTCAAAAAAGAGGTTTCTAAACGGCCCGATTTTGCGTGGATAAACGAAGAACAAACTCTTGTAGAAAAGGAACAGAATAGGATAAAGAAGGAACAAGAAGAGGAGAAAGCAGAGGAAAACCGGCAGATGAAAGAAATCGAGAGCCATTATCCTAATGGGCTTAGAATATGGAAAGAAAAATATCCAATGTTGTCGTCTAATCAGAGGTACATAGTTCGTAGTCGGGATGCTATTTCTATCTTAGAAAATGAATTTGTTGCTAAAGAGGAACAACGCAAAATAGAAGAGAAGCGTTTAGCGAATCAGAAGAGAGAAGAGCAAAGAATAAGGCTTCAAAGTACAGCAAAGGACGTACTCGTCAGAAAAGCAAAGAGTTGGAATAAGCTGTTTTGGGATTTCCATTATACTTGGTTATTTTATTACTATCCAACGACCTGCGATTTTGATCCTCCTTACCAAGACAAAGAAAATAGGCGTATAGTCTGGAATTTCAAGAATGATCCTGCAAGGAATATAATTTCAGCCATACATGAAAGAACTATTGATATAGTAATACCTCAGATCAAGCAGAAGCTTACTGATACATTTGGAGAAGAATATGTGCAATTTCTGACACTGGTTTGTCTCCCAGCATCCACAAAGGCTAAGAACGCTGCCCGTTATGAAGAGTTTGCGAAAAGACTATGCGAAGAAACTGGTATGGAGAATGCATATAGCTACATTCATATTATCCAAGATGGCATGTCCAAAAATGATCCAAGGAATAATACAGGCCGTAGTATTCAGCCAGAAGTCAGATTCGATGATTGGTTTAAAGGCAAGTATGTACTTTTGTTCGATGATATTGTGACTAAAGGTGGAACTATGTTACAATACAAGGAAATGTTGGAACGTAAGGGAGCCACAGTTATTGGTGGTATCGCATTAGGAAAAACAAAGCATGAGATGCCTGAACAGGTCGGCCCGTCACCATCGGATTTCATAGATATAGTACCCACATTTTAACATAATGATTAGGTGATGTACGAACTGTCAGATAAGATAATAACCTCATTATTTGCTGGAGCAGGCGGTGCGTTTGCTGGAGCTGTAATATTTGTCAATTTTTTCGGAATACCTATTGATAATCCTGGTTCTATTCCATTCACTATCGTTTGTGGGATACTAACTATGTGGCTGACATATAGGATAAAATGTTACCTTTCATATAATGAATTGTGTGATTCTTATCCAAATGGAGTGACTGAGTGGTTACTTGACAATAAAATGATACGTTCTGTAGATACTCCTATAAAGAATGTCTCATACGAGGCAAAGAAAAGAGTACTCTGTTCACATAAGGAAATTATAATAAAAGAGCAATATGTCAGAGACGAATATAAAGATTTGGAAAGGATGTATAGTTATGGCCTGAAGGAGTTCAATCCAAGAAATGAAAAGTGGCTCAAGGTTATTGCCATTCATAAAAAGGAAGAGATCCAAAAGGTTGATTCGGAACTGATCCGTAAAAGGAATCTGGCCAATTTCCAGAGAGACTTTGAGCAATCTCAAAAGGATTATCCATTAGGTACCGCGGAATGGGTACGTATAAATCAGACTCAAACACCCCTAACTCCAACTTTACTTGAAAAATTCTGGCATGAACGCTCTAAAGTAAAAGAGTATGATCAGATAAAGAAGGACGAGAAGGTCTTAACAGAATGGAAGAAAAAACAGAAGGTCTTTTCGGATTATTGTAGAGACCTCCATGACAGTCTTCTACCGAAATTCGGATGTTATGATTACGACATTGATATAACCTATAAAGGTAACAGCACTTCTAAGGCATTCGAGTTATGGCAGTTATTCCCCTATTCTTATTGTAATGAAAGTGATTTGGATTTTTCCTATTTCATGAAACAAAAAACCAATGCGGATAGCGTAAGACAAAGACAAATCCACATATCTGATGCTGTCTTAGAGAGGATAGCTGACTACATTAAGAAGCTTGATAGCGAAGAAAAAACTTCGGTTTACTTTTGCCCATCTGAAAAGCCTGAAGATAAAGGCTATTTTGAGTCCCTATATATGAAAATCCGATCAATTTTTGATACCAATATAGATGCTGGGCAAATCTTCATACCCTCTGTGAATTATGAGGCAGAACTTGACAAATGGTTTAGACAGGTTCAGAGACGAATAGTTATCGTTGACCTGTTTACTGAGAATTCGAGATTAATTCAAGTATGTTCAGATCTTGTTAAAAGTATTGAGGACAAACAACCCATTCTTTCATATATAAGCTTATATAAGTGTTTTGACAGAAAAGAAATGCAAGAACTTATACATGAAAAAACGATAGAAAAGACACTGCAGGAGGATAATAAGATAATTCGTGAACAGGTAAGAAAACTACTCCTTGAATCAGTAAAGGATTGGCGCACATTACCAGGAGGAATAAAATATAACTACCTATTCAATTATTATCCTACCACGTGTGACTTCGAGGCAACGGAAGAGGAATGGGCTCACCGCCGTCTGATATGGGATTTCAAGAATGACCCTGAAAAAGACGTAAGCTCAGAAAGGCACGAACACGTCTTAAGAGTACTTATTAGACAACTATTTATTTCGCTACAGGATTCTTTCGCTGGTAGTGAAAATATGAGTTACCTGACACTTGTATGTCTTCCCGCGTCGACAAAAGCCAAGAATGACGCCCGCTACAAGGAGTTTTCTGAAAGACTATGTAAGGTCACATGTATGGAGAACGGCTTTGATCACATACATTTTGTAAAAGACGGATTATCCAAGAATGCTCCAGAAAACATTACTGGGCACAGTATTCAGCCCATAGTCAGATTTGATGATTGGTTCAAGGATAAATATGTGCTGCTGTTTGATGATATAGTCACAAAGGGCAATACAATGCTGAAATACAAGACAATGTTGGAGAAGAAGGGAGCTACTGTCGTTGGAGGTTTTGCTCTCGGCAAGACAAAGCATGAACGGCCTGGTGCTCTGCGTTCATTTGATGGCGATGACATTCTTGGTGCTTTTGGGGATGGGGATTGGTATAATTGAGTAGAGTAGAATCAATATAATTATCTATGAGTATAATAGAAGATTTGAGACCACGAGAAGAAGACAGAATTGTCTGTGTGAAGGTGGGAAAGATAAAGCGAGAGAATCTTTATGAGATGTCCCGTAAATATTGGAAGGTGCAATTGGAAAGAGCATCAAAGGCTACCCATGTGCTTGCTATCGTAGACGGTAAAGTAGAAGCTGTATATACGCCAGAAAGATGGTTCTATACTAAAGACCCGAAATATGCAGGCAGATGTGAGTTCGTTGGTGAACTTGATTTGGATAATGACTACATTGGGAAGTCGGTAAAAGACTTGTTCGGTCGTAGTGCCAATCCTGTTAAATATATAAATCTTTAAGAAAGCTATGCCGAACGAGACACAGAACCTTCCTGCCGTCAACTACTTTACTCCCATAGAACTTGTGGGAATATACCGCAAGTTCCTTGAAAAGGGTAGTACGAATAATGTGGTATGGCTACGTGGCATTTATATTCAACGGCCAAACCAGAATCCCCAGTGGGTGGCCTTCTATGATGAACTTAGGGATACCAGCAACAGCAATATGTCTGTCACACTGAAAATCAGCCGTCAGGACAGAACAAAATTAAAGTCCAATAGTCTGGTGCAAATTGGTGGCCTTATTGAGTTGACGCCTAACGCCAACGGAACAATCCAGATTCTGTTGAATGTCACCAGATATGAGATAGTTAAGGATCAGTTCGTGACAGAACAGGACTTAAAGCGTAACGAAATACGTATTGCCAAAAGCAAAATGGGATTCAAGAATGTTGATGCTGTTCTTGAGGAAAAGCTGTTCCGCGATGAACGTCCGAAAGTCGCATTGGTTTTTGCACTGACCTCCATAACCATGCAGGATTTTAATGCCGGTGTGAATGCGGCTGCCGTGAAGATTGACTTCAAGGAAGAACGACAGTCGTTCGGCAATGCGGCCATGCTGTCCCAGTTTCTCCTGAATCTCGACAAATCCGGCTATGATGTCATAGCCCTGGTAAGAGGAGGCGGAGGAGGTATCGAGGCTCTTGATGAGATAGAAGTCCTTCAGGCGGTTTCGTTGATGTCTACACCTGTCATCTGTGCCATCGGTCATGTCGGTGAGGAACTGTTCCTGAAGTCCATCGCTGACAAAGTTGCTCCGACACCTAACGGTCTTGGACAGTATTTCTCAGAAATGGTGGAGAAAGTCACTGCCAAGCGAAACAATTCACGTGCTGCTCTTGTCGAAGAGGTCAAGAAGCAGTTCGTGAAACAGATTGACGAGTCGAACAAAAAGAACAAGGAACTGTTGGAGCAGGTAACGAAACTCAATAAACAGGCGGAGGAACAGCGTAAGGCCAATCAAGAGAACCTGAAGAAACTGAGCGAAGAGAATGCTAAGAACCTCCAGAAACAGCAGGAGGAAAATAAGAAAAACCTTGAAGCACAGCAGAAGAAGAATGATGAAGCCCTTGCAAAGCTACAGGCACAGTCAAAGCAACAGCAGGAGGTATCAAGCAAGCAGAATGCTGCATTACAGAAACAAATAGAGAATCTTACGAAGTCGAACAAGGAAACTTTCGACAAGATGATGGCCCAGAATAAGGAAGCCCTCGATAAGGAACAGCAGCGAAGCCGTGACCTCGAACGGCAGCTTGAAGAGGCTCGGAACAAGAAAGGCTGCGCGGGCGGTTGTCTTGGGATGATTATAACAATAGTTAGTATAGCAAGTTTTGCCTGTTTCATGATTTGCTTGATACTATAAACGACGGATCTATTCAATATAAATAATATAAGGTATGGCAACAATTACTTATCGACATTTTAATGATGACGGGTGGATTGATGAGGAAGGTCACTCATCTCCGACCTTAGCCTATATGCTACTCGAAGAAAATGGGGTGGAATTTGCATATAGACCCGCGTTTAAGACCTATTGCCAAGCAATTGATATAGAGGAAGGCGTGGAGAATGTGGTAATTCCAGACGAAATAGAAATCAGTGGTGTCGGAAAATGTATAGTTAAAGAATGCTGGACAGCCATTCGTAGCACAGATAAGCTGCGAAAGATTAAGCAATTGACTATTGGAAAGAATGTCTCAAAAATAGGGTTCTGGCAATATAATCAATTAGAGCGTCTGACTATTCCTGAAAGTCTGAGAAGTAGCATAGACACTTTTATCGAACAATCTCCAGAACTTGTCAGTATCACAGTGAAAGGGGATGGAAAAGATGAGCATATTACTCCTGGGAAAATTAGGATGATAGAGGCAGATAATATAGTAAAGCGTCAAAAGGAAGAAAAAGAGAAAGAAAGAATACAAAAAGAAAAAGAACATGAAGAAAAATTCCGGGATTTCAGTTCTTATATGAAAAAAATGTCTTCCATTTCGGCCTGGTATCTCGCGATTGTTTGTGCTATACCATATTTGTATGTCGCCGGTGTGTGGTTGACGAAAATAAACGGATTTGGTGAGTTTATTGGTTGGTGTGTTGTACTTTTCGGTTTGTTCATCGGATGGGCAATGGCATGTTATATGTCTTTCTATGCAGAATATATCAGTGAGGACAATGTGCTTGTGTCTATTTTCTGCCCGATTGTTACGGTTCCATTAAGTTGGATAATACTCTTTATAGGCATAAACATATTGACTCTATTCACGTCATGTAGCCTTTTGGGGATATTGGATCCAAGGTTCCTGTAGTTGCAATATATTGCATCTTTGATGGTACAGTTTCCTGTTTGCGAATGCTAACCATGTTCTTTTAAACTCTATTTAGGTTCATATTAACACATTTTCGAGGCATTATCCAACTTTTTTGCCCCAAAATTGAAATTTCTTCCAAAAAAATTTGGAAGTTTCAAAAAAAATGTCTATCTTTGCAGCAGTTAATTGAAATCGAACCTATGGGAAGCGGACCCATATTAAAAGGTAAGAGAAATGACATCCATTAGATAGGTGTATTATCACCAGTCTTGGATAAGACTTGTTGCGACAAAACAACTCATAATGCTGATTATCAGCATCTTGTGAGGGTGGGAGAAATGTGATTATCGGTTCTGATTCATTTCCACAGGAATGCTCACTACGTAACGATGCGCACCCCAATAAGGATAGATATTCGTATTAGATTTAAGGTTAACATAAAGGTCTTTCATAGTTAGACAGCCAATCGTGAGATTCGCAAATGTAAAAGGTTTTTCATAGTATCTGCCTTTAATGGCAAAAAACGTGTTCTTTCATAGATTTAAGGTTAACGTGGTTTTTCTTAGTATCAAGCCCATCGGGAGATGCGCACATTTTTCATAGCATTAGATTTAAGGTTTAACAAATGTGTGTTTTTCATATTATTAGATTTAAGGTTAACGTAAGCCCCTCAGTGGAGGGGCATTTTTCTGCCTGTGGTTGAACAGGTATCAAACGGGTATTTTTGAATTTATATTCTGATCACCAATTCTCTTGGTAGCGTAATTACCTTCAGACGTTCATACCAGATACGGCTTGATCCAGCAAAATGCTTCTGAGTATGGCTGCTGATAAAGTAGTAGCCTGCGCTATATTCATCCATCAGTTCCAGAAACACCTTCTTGATGCGAGAACATTTCTCATTGATGGCATTATCCAGAGGATTGACCAAATGATCAACGCCCTCGATGATCTTATCCTTATCCATCATCTTTGCTGTTGCCATATAGTAATGTAACAGCTCCTCACGATATTCTGCCAACCGCTTGAATTCTATCCCTTCCGGATGAGCCAAGAACAAAAGATACACGGCCTTATGCACTGGCTGCAGTTCCACCTCTTGGTGATAGTCCTCCAAGATAAAATGGTAATCCTTTGTGATTACCAACCGACTCAATTTTCCCCTCGCAGCCTCAATTCTCAGTTCCTCTAATAAAGGCACGCCTATCGCATGCAGCAGCAGGTCCTTACGTCCCGCCTGCTGCAACTGATCTGCCAGCAGCCTGATCTGTCTGGCCATTTCCTCTGGTGTATTGACAGGATCACTCATTCAGTGACATCCTTCATCAGGTTATTCAACCACGATTTCCACTTGCTCACCATCGTTGGCTCTTCCAGCTCTTCGCCTGTTATTTCTTCCTCTGTATTAATACCCTCAGTGGCATTCTCAATAATAGTTTCTTCCTGCTCTTCATCATTTGTTTCTTTGTCCGCAGGCTCTGTGTTTGGCGCAGGCTCCACCTTAAAGTCCAGTTCCTGCTGCGTTATTACTTCTGATACCATTCTCTTTTGGGGTTTATAGAGCTGTGGAATCAGATCCTCATAGAAATCATCATCATTCCGGTGAACGTCAGATCTCACTTCCTTACGTACATCATCTTCCAGCCCCGTAGCCAGAATGGTTACCTTCACATCCTCACCCAATGAATTGTCTGTAGAAGTACCCCAAATCACAGTAATGTTCGGGTCCAACTGGTCCATGAAATCATCAATATCCTGCATTTCGCGCACAAAGATCGGATGCTCGTCACTGGCGTAGATATTAAATAGTATGCGTTTTGCCTTGCCGATATCATTGCCATAAAGTAACGGTGAGTTCAGGGCGTCGATGATAGCCTTTTCAACACGGTGCTCACCGCTGGCACGCCCAATTGCCATAATGGCTCCTCCACCATCCTTCATTGTCGCCTCCACGTCGCGGAAGTCAAGATTGATTGAACCTTCGCTATGTATGGTTATTAGTTCAGAAATTCCTTTTACCGCATCTTTCAGGATATTATCCGCACGGCCAAAGGCTTCCTTCAATGAAACACTTGAGTCGGAATATACATCACACAGTCGCTCGTTGTTAATAATCAGAATAGCATCCACATACTTCCGCATCTCATCGACACCCTTCAGGGCTTGGATAATCTTCGGTTTCCTTTCGAAATAGAAAGGTATTGTCACCACACCCACTGTCAGCAGTCCAAGTTCCTTGGCCATCTTTGCTACTACAGGCGCAGAACCGGTACCTGTACCGCCCCCCATACTCGCTGTGATAAAGACCATCTTTGTGCCGTCGTTCATTAACTCCTTCAGCGAGTCGATGCTTTTTTCTGCCTCTGATTTTCCGATCTCAGGATCACCACCAGCACCAAGCCCTTCGCCCATTAACACCTTCACGGGGACCGGCGAACCTTTCAACGACTGGCTATCCGTGTTGCAGGCGGCGTATGTTACACCCTCCACACCCTCGTTATACATATTTCTGACCGCATTGCAACCGCCACCGCCAACACCAATTACCTTGATGATGCCCTGCATCGTGTCCTTGATCTCATTCTCAAAAAACGGTATTGTATCCTCACCCATAATCATGTATTTTAATTCCGTTTGCAAAATTATCAACCTTTTCTCATTTTACAAAGTCCTCACAAGGCTTGCGAAGAAATCGGATTGCACTCTCATTATTCGATGCCTCTATTACATTAGTAATTCAAGCCAATAGCATGGTTTTATCTCATGAGAGATAGTCTTATCGCCCTTTTTAATAATCAACATTTCTTTTCCGTCTTCATAATAAGAGTCCCCGAACTCAATGACAAGGTTTTCTTCCTTAAAAACATAGTCCATCATATGCGCAGAGCCACCAATGTCTACAATACCTTTTAGGATCATCTGCGGCTCACCTTTCAGGCTATATCCTTTAGGATAAAGAGACAGCCTGAATTCTTCATCGCCTCTAATTATGAACTCATCTTTTCTTGCCTTGACATCTACACGTACAACTGCCCCATCAGTTATATCCTTAAAACAGCAATACGGATACCAACCTTTCCCCCTTAATGATTTA
Organism: Paludibacteraceae bacterium; assembly: GCA_045113275.1. GTDB lineage: Bacteria > Bacteroidota > Bacteroidia > Bacteroidales > Paludibacteraceae > UBA1181. Next base: position 21,230 of record JBGUIU010000039.1, on the reverse strand, counting down.
TGGAGGCTGTTCATTTCCTTTTTTACCAATTGTCTATACAATTCTTTTTCCTGCGGAGAATAATAGTTGATGAATGTAAGTGAATCATACACCCACAACTCTGATTTTTCTCCATAGCAATAGCCTCGCCAGCCATGGCTATGCCAGTCGGAAGGCTTGGCAGACTTCATCTTCTGCCTGAAGCCCACATCAAATACCGAGTCAAATCGTCTTACCATATCAGCATAATCCTTGATGTCAGGTAAGGGATATCTTCTTTCTATCGGGAATATGGTTAATGATGCCAGTTTCTTTGCATCTCCATCTGCTATACTTTTCATGATTGCCTCAATATGCAATGTACTGCCGGAAACCTTTTGGTCACCGTCGAAAAGAGAATCAGGGCCAATCGGGACAATTTCCATACCATTCTTAACTTTGAGTGTTAGAACCTTCTTCTGCGGATTGTATTCGCAATCACTGTTCAATTTAATCCCTTCCTGCTCAAACGGATAACCTGTCATCTTTTGGGGTACACTTCCTATAAGTGAGAACACATCATATGTATTACCACCATAATAGCCGCATCCCATATTATTTACTACGAGGTCTTTTCTCCCGTCGAAATCCATATCAAGGAAATAGAAAGGAGAATTCCAACTGAAATACTCCTGAACTTTTGGGGGTAGATAATCCAGAACAATGGTGTCCCCAGATTCTATTTCAGCCAAATCTACGGATTTCTCGTTTTTAGGAGCATACTCTGCGTCAGTATTGGTATAACAGATTAGGCTGCTATCAGAGAATTCCTCACATTCTACGGTAAATGACGAACCTTCCTTTGAAAAATGAAGGATTGCTTTTCCCAAATACAGTTCTGTACAGCATTGGCCATGTATGATGCTCGTCCGGGGCGAGAAATCAACAAACACTTCATATCCTTCAACTTTTTGTCGATATTTCAAATGAACAACATAAGAATCGGCATTTGACAAATTAAGCCCAGCACGTTTCTGGTCACTCTCTCCAACAACGCTTTTCTTTGTATAGCCACTACAGGCAATCAGGCACAAGACCGAAATAGTTATTAATCCTAATAAAAAACTTCTCATTTTTAGTTTAATTTGTAATTGAACTATCATCCATAATTATATCACGTTCCACATTTATTAGGCATTTATGACAAAAACCTCGAATTCGTTTTAACACAGGATTGCCCTTATCATCATAAAAAGTGAAAATCTTTCCGGTCAGTCTGTTGGCTTCAATATCGCAATGTGGACAGATATCGCAGTCAGAGGGCCGAAGTACCGATTCCACCTTACGATGTGCATTGCAAATCAATTTACGTACTTTCGCATAGAATTCTTTTCTTTTAAGTTCTTCTTCCGTAGGTTCATACAATGACTGTACACTTTCGAGAAAATAGTTACATTCTACTCTCTCCGCCATTAATATCAGTTTTGATGTTCCATTATTCTCATTAAAGATGAGATTTACCTCCATAAAAATTTCATCATTACACCATTGCTGTAACTGATCCATCATTTCATGCGCTGTTTGAACAGAAATATGAGTCTTGCCAAGCACAAAATAAACATCCAACACGGGGACATTCTTAAGATCAATACCAGTTTTTGAGGCAAAAGGCTCAGAGGTAATTGCTTTGACGGATTCCAACCAATCTTCTGAGTTATTGATATCCACTACAAATGGGACGTTTATATGTTTATTTGTAACATTACTACCCTTGACACCCCTAGTTTTATAGGCAATACAGCCTATCAATTCCTTCATCCACGTATTAACAATATCATAAGAGTGTATCGAGTCTTTTCCTGTACATGCAAGATTCAAACAATAAAAACCTGAAACATTCTGAGACAAGTTCCTTATTCCATCAAGAGCATTGTTTTGAATAATCTTGCCTTCAAATCTAAAAGGTGTTGTTGTTAATACGTAACAGTATTTGCCTAAATCTCTTGCGATATTTGCAACTACTGGAGATAATGAAGTTCCTGTTTGTCCACCTAATCCTGACACAATCAAAACACGGTCAATCATATCATCAGCCCCAATTATTGTAGACAATGATTCTCTAATATTCGTTTCATAGCGGGATGGGACTATACCTTCTCTTTCGATATCATCAAGCAGCAATGAGACATTGCAAAATGGCACGCCCTCAATTTCCTCTTCGGAGTTACCTATGAACAATATTGGATAATGGGTTGAATCATCATCTATTAGATGTGACAAGACCTTCCTTGCTGCACTACCGACGCCAACAACGAGAACATCACCATATTTCCAAGGTAAAGGTGTCCTTGGTTTAGGCATGGGTTGGTTATCCTGGTTTACAGGAACATCAAAATTCTCAGTTTCTGTACTACAACCCTTTTGTTTAAAACAGTACAAACCTCCTGCTATGATAATAAACAGAATTAGAATTATCCAAAACATAATTATACAATTTTCTTTTCTGCTACAAAGATACAAAAATAACTCGAAGAATACAAAAGGAAATTACTCGCATGGCTTGCTTTTTTATCAATTTCCTCGTTTTATTCCCAAACCTTCAATATTTGAAAGAGATTTACCATATCTCTCTTGTATTTCACTCGATGAATACTCCTTACTTCTACGTTTGATCTTTCCATCAAAGCCATAGGTTATATCCTCAAATGCGAAATCCATTTGGTAAGAGAATTCTGCTTCTGGAGTAACACATCGTGTTTCTGAAGCAACGGTGAAGCCATTCTTATCCAATTTTATACCAGCAACACCATTTACCAATTTGGCCTTTAGAGTCGTAGTATTAATCTGATATATGATTAACGTTGAGACCCATCCTGTACTATTTGCCAATATATCACCTATCACATAGACAAACCTTCCATCAGGACTTGAAAAACCAGACATGCCAGGAACTCCTTCATTTAAATAATCATCGGCATTAAAATTTATATCGTAGTACTTATCCTCTGAGGAATCATACACCATGAATTTAAAGCCCCATCCTCCTCTTGTGATAAAGAAATCGCGAAACTGACCTTTTCCCATAGGTTTCGTGTATAAAGACAAATAGGTATCCTCTTCTTCTATGCTCCTAAAATTTTTCCAACCGTCACTCTTTTTATACAAATCTTTAGACCCTATTGGAACATAAAGAACGCATGAATCCTGATTTACGCCATCAATCCCAAATTCCTCTATATATGGAGGCATCGAATTAGCCAAATGCAATCCTATAAGACTATCGCAGTCATTGAAACATCTGAAAGGGATTGTGTCAACAGAAGCATACCAATACACGTATTTCAGTATATGACAGCTCTCAAAAGCAGCCATTTCAATAGTGTGTACAGATTGGGGAATAAAGACCTCCTCAATTTCCTTACATCCCAGAAAAGCTCTCTCTTGAATGTATTTCACCGTATATGGAATAGAGTAAGATCCGCCCTTATTTATTCTTGGAAACCTATATAGAGTATCCATTCCCTCTGAGAAAGTCACCTCTGTCTGATCCTCGTCATACCAATACGGACTCATGGGATCAAGTTCCACGACTGAATCTTTAGGAACCAAGCTGTCAGTCTTTGCTATTTGCTCTTGTTGTCCCCTGCCCATACTTGAACAGGAGATTATGGCCATTATAATTTCTGCCATAATCAAGTATTGAATTATTCTTCTCATGCTTATTTCCTTTACCATCGATTACCACAATTATAACAATAAAAACTTTTCCGGCCCGACACAACAACCACCAATGACTTTCTTTTGTTCTCTCAGCACATTTTGAAAAGAATCCATGTTCGCCCTTTCTTCGTTAGTCAATAGGCCGTACATAATCGTGGCAGTACTATCACTTTTGCACCTGGGGCAAATATTCCCTTCTTCATCATCAACATCATACACATCCCGATGTTGATTACAACCACAATATGCACCGATGGCCACTAATGCCATAATCACACCAAACAATAACTTTTTCATATCCCCATTCTTTAATAATACATTCGCGTTTGTGGAGCAGAGGTACGCATGGCCAGGGTAATGGCCTCACCTACCAAAGCCCAGTTTGCCAACAAATAATGACTTTTGCCAAACCAAGTAACCGTACTACCAGCTATTTCAGCAGTTTTCAACAATTGCAGCCTATATTCCATATCATCGAGACTTGATGCACAGCCAATAGTAAACGCTGTTCCAGATGGACTGAGATTGAAGATAATAGGGCCTGCATCTATATCCATACCAAACAGACAAGTCCTATCATGGTACTCCTTAATGCCTGCCAAAGGAAATCCTTGCTTATAGTACTTCATCAAACAATCATATTGCTCCTTTGCGAACTCTGGATCAATCAATGACAGATAGTAACAATTCAAGGCAGAATAAGAGCCTTTCACTGGCAACACAATCTGAACGCTGTCATTATAAGTTTCCAAGAACGATGCAACCAGTCCTGTTTCTTTGTCTATCCACTCTTTCTTGGCTCTCCCCACCCACATATCCACAGTAGTAGAGTACCTTCCTTCGTACTGACTGGAGTAATTGGCCAAAGCAACTATTGCAACCAGCATATCAGGTATATAGATACTTTCACCTGGATAAGTTGGTAAGTTCAAAGACTTGCTTTGCCGAATCCTGCGGTTCATCGCCTTGCAAAGTGAATGGTAAAGATCATCATATTTGCCATCACCGCCTATCTGCTTATACCGGCTAATCATCCATGCCAAATGACTATAATAAGAAATATGGCTGAGATCACCGTAGATACCATCCAATGGGTCCTCTCTCCATCTAAGCCTGTCATATTCACGTATTTCTGGTGACATGGCTATGTCGATTATTTGGTCTATAAACTTGATGGATATCTCCTTGTTCTGAGGAAAAAGCATTGCAATGTTGGCTAATGCTGCAGAAGTCATAGAACAAGTGTATAATGCCCATTCTCCCTGAAATTGTGTTCCAATGCCACTTGGCATTTCATCCAACAGTGCTTGGGGCGTTGATATCACCCTTGAGGTAAGGTAGTTTGCACGACGGATTATCTCTTTCTTCTCTCCCTCATAAGTACCGTGACCTATTGTTGCGCAAGACACCCAACAGATTTTTACAACCACGATAGACACGATTATTACAAGTACTATAATCATTCTTTTCTTTGTTTTAGCAGTAAATCTTAGCATAACACAGATAGATTAAGCCCCAATATACTAATGCAGGAATAACAACACAAATGATTACAGAACTGACGTAGTAGTTCCACCCGATAACCTTAAACCATAATAGGAACTTGACAGAATTGTCAAAAGCCCTCTCGCACCAAGCCCTAAATCCATGTCGATTATAATAGATAATACATACCCAGAAAATACACCATAAAACTGTAAAAACAGGTATTGACACATACTTTACACCACCCAATGACATGATTTCTTCTTCTGTATATGACGGATATTGTATAATCGTACCAAATATAGTGTCCAGCATCCTGCTCCAAGTGATAGGTATTACGAAATAATATACAAAGATGTTCATCTCCTTATAAGTAATTCCGACTAACTTTGCAAGAAGTGACAATAGTGCCGCCACCAGTCCAAAAACAAGATAGACTGGCGAAAGGATAATAAGCCATTTGTTGGCTTTTGCCCATTCACCAAAGGAATCATAATTCTCTGGATTCGCCTTTTGTTTCAGTTCTTTTTCTATCATTGTCATTCTGTCTATTCAGAATCATCTTCTGGAGTTGCGTCTTTTGTAATAGAATCTCGTGAGATAATTCGCTCCGGATTGGAGATTATGGGGTCATCCTCATCCAGATTCCATGTTATATCCGGCTCTGGTTCGGGTCCTGGTTCTGGCTCTTTATGAAGCCAAAAATTAGGAGAAATAAATCCCCGAGGTATGTCATCATGAAGTTTTGACATCTCTCTATCATCTTCAATATCAACTTCTCCTTGTAATGAGCCATCAAAGCCCCTTAGCCAGTTCTTAAACCTTTCCCATAATCCGGGTGTCTTATCTCCTACAAGGAAATTTGGAACTGGGAGTCCCAATAACGGTGGTAGATGCCTCTTGTTATCCTCTTCTTCCATGGCCTCACAGTTGCTTGAAATAAAATCCAATTCTTCAATAGCATATGAATCTGCCTGGATTTCTTTTCCTTCAGATGCTTTCTTTTTCAGCTCTTCAAGTATATATTGAGACTCGACCTCACACAAAGGACAAGTTCCAAGACAATCTCCTTCATGATAGCATTCGCGAGGCTTGTATGGTATTCCATTTGCCACAGCCATCCTTCGACGAATCTCTTTTAGAAAATCACATTTTTCCTTGCCAGTCATAGTTCATTGCTATTTAATTTATCTATCATCCTCTCAGTTGTTTCATTGTCAAGTCCAATAGATTCACTCCTTTTTGTATGGAGATTGCGTTTCGGAACACTGATCCACGTCCCAGCCTCTATACTCCAAGTTATCTCACCAGGCTCTGGGCACCCTTCTGTTTCGATTTCAGAAGATCTAAAGGAACTTAGCCATTTTGAGAATCTTCCCCAAAGTCCCTTCTTTTTCAATAATTTTTCATTTTTCAATCGAAAACGTATTTCATTTTCTTCCAATTCATAATCTGAAACAACATCCTCTCTTGGTTCTGTTGAAGTAATATCATCTAATAGGAAGTCTTTATCATTACCATCGTCTTCATCAAACACTTCAGTATCATTCTCTGAGATAATCTTCAACAAATCAATGGCTTCTTCGTCGATTTTTATAGAATTACCTTCTCGTTCTTTCTTTTTTATTTCTGAAAGTAAATAAGCAGCTTCCGCCTCGCATAAAGGACAAGTTCCAAGACAATCACCCTCATGATGGCAGTCCCGAGGTTTGTATGGCATTCCATTTTCTGCAGCCATCTTACATCGAATTTCCTTTAGGAATTCACATTTCTCCTTTCCCGTCATAATTTCGGTGTTTTATAAGTGAACAAATCGAATCTTCTTATCCCCATTTGAAACAATAGCTCTTTACTTACCTCTTGTGCGTATTTGCTATTATATTCTGGTATCAAGGGAATTCTACATATGATACTGTTTGACAGACCCTCGTCAATAAGCCATTTCAGGTTTGACTTAACCAGCTCGTTGCTTTTCCCTGTATATTGTTGATAGACGTTGGGATTCATATCCTTTATATCTACTATATACTCATTTATATATGGCTGTAATTCTTGAAGGTTTTCTTTTGGGACATTAAGGGATGTCTCAACGGCTATATTCCATCTTTTGGCTCCCAATTCAAGGATTTCTTTAATGAAGCCACTTTTTAGTAAAGGCTCTCCACCACCAAATGTGACTCCACCTTTGGTCGCTATATAGTAAAGTTCATCCTTTGCTATCTCATGCATTACCTCTTCAGGAGACATTTCCTTAACCCATGTATTTGGTCCCAGGCATTTTGGATTTAAACAATACTTACATGACAGACAACAACCGTGAAATGCCACCAACGTTCTTATTCCATGGCCATCGGTTCCCATCCTGAGCCTACTAATTCCAATAATCGGTTCTCTATTTGTTTCCATCGCGCCTACCATTTACCATAAGTAATCACCCCGTTTAGCGAATCTCTCCACAATGTAATGCTTATAAATTCATCATGATTAAATATGCGTGGATTGCTATAGCGAAGCCCCATGCTGTCAACATCTATGTTGATACGACAAAAATCCTCTCCATCAGATTTCCCGATTTTAGCAGCCTCATGCTCAAACGAGTCGAATACTTCATTGGGGAGTTTATCTTTGAATTCTATAATGAGTGAATCTACGAAGTCACCAGTGAAGTGTAATGTATCTTGAGGTATATACTTCTTTACAGTGAAATCTGGAAGCCTGATCCCTATCGCTTCTTCGATCTTAGTCGGATTATCGAACCAGGTTCTTCTCTTATTCGGATCACCCAAGTCATCGAAGGCTTTAGCAATATACCAAACATACAAGCAGATGAATAGAAAGGCTGCTAATAAGGCTAAGCATCCAATACCTGAGCATCCCCATAATATTTGTTTCTTTCTCATCATAACAAAATCTATTATTGTCTCTATTACTCATTGGCTATCACAATTATCTTTCTTTTTTTGTTGTGATCGCCAAATTCTCTCATATGGCTTGGGAGTCATATGCGTTTGACAGCCAAAATGATGATGAATATGATATGTTACATCCTTATTCTTGTACCCTATACGCAAGAATCTTTCTACTCCACGATATAACGTGTCTGATCTTATCTCTTCAAGTTTTACCAAAAAATAATCAGCTGTCGAACTTATCGTTCTTTGGTGGTAAGTTTCATATCTGTTAGAAACGAAATTATTGTATATCTTCTTTGGAATCTTTTTTATATGCTCCTTTAGTTTTTTAAATTCAGAATCACTTAACTGTATATACATATCTGGGCAATCTAATGGACAATCATATTTTTCATCATATCGAAAATGTAGAACTGCATAACTACTATCATTTAACTCATAATCAAGACATAACTTCATCCCATCACAGATAATATATTTTTCATTTTTCAGATAATCCTTTAGATGCTTCAATTCCCTTAAATTTAATTTCGGAACATCTATGTTTATTATTTCCCGATGACTCCTTTTTTCTATTTCTGCAGAATCGGCCATTGACAGTATCCTTGGAAAATCCTCGTCTTTCTTCCTATATTCAAGCCACAGATAATCCATGTATTTATCCTGAAGGATCTGGAGCCACGTCACACTATCTTTCAGTTCTCTATTCCTATTGATGACACTTTTATTCTCTCTCAACAGTAATATACTTATCATGGTCAATATGACGCAGACTATTGCTAAACTTATTATTATCTTCTTCATAAACACAATCAATCCTCTTCTGTGACAGTTTCCTTAATCTTATCCCAAGATAATTGTTCTTCCTTAAAATCAGCAAAACACCAAATATCAAAGAGGAATACCCCTGCAATCAATACAACAATCACATTTATCCATAGTTGATCATTATGGAATGCGGCAAGATATGCCAACATCATTAATGCCAAGGCGATCTCGACTCCAATCCTCCTTATCCGTCCTGAGAACAGGAAGAAACACATCCTTATATACCAATAGAAAAGAACTGCGACAACGGAAACTATAGCTGATTTAACCACTATAAATATAATTGAAAAAACAACTTCCAATTCGATTGACCGAACTGCCCCGTTCCTTCGCCAAGTTTCTTCATGGTCATACTGGCCGCCACAATAGTACCACATAGAGTACAGCAACAAGAATGTAAAGGAAGCCATCAATGCATACGTTGCCACTTTCTTAGTATTCAAGTCCATCGCCAGCACACTGTGTTCCTTTATCAGCTTTATGACAGATCTTCCATAACAAACGAATAGTGAAACGACAAACATAAATATTATGCTTATCCCATAGCTGTCAAGTTTGTCTTGCAATAGCCAATGGCCAAAACAATTAGACACACTAACCAAAAGCCATATGACAATCGAAAGCCACATAAGCTTAAAAAACGTTGGGAAATAACACTCCAATTTGTTTACGCATTCCTTACTCATAATCTTTGACTGTTTATCTACTTTCTATCATCCTTACGAAATTGTCTTTGATATCTCTTAGGTCATCAGTTAGGATCCTGTCACAGCGTTCTGCAATGTCGTGAGGAATGGGATACATACACGCAGCGATAGCACCAGCCATGGCACCAATGGTATCAGAATCACCTCCAAGAGAAATCGCCAGGCGAATAACCTCCTCGAACGTATTTCCCTCTAAAAAAGCGATTATAGCTTCAGGTGCACTGCCCTGGCATGATACGTCAAATCCATATCTTGGACGGATCTCGTCAATCGTTCGATTCAGATTATATCCAAATGTATTTTCTACATACTTTTTGATTTCCTGTTTCGATTTCCCTTGCTTGCAAAGAAATACGCTCGTAGCAATTGCCTGTGCGCCCTTCACGCCCTCTGGATGATTATGACTCACCGATGCCGTAATTGCAGCCAGAGCCAAAGCTTCATCGAGGGTCTTGGCATACAGTCCCACAGGACTAACCCGCATGCCAGCACCATTGCCCCAACTGTTATATGGTTGCGGATTGTTCTCACAGAGCCATCCGGCAAACCTTTCTCCATACCCGGCATAAGGATGATGGTCGCCAAGTTCCTGCATACAATATATTAAATAATGTATGGTATGCGCTTCATCCTCCAACAGCCATTTTGCCACAGCCAGTGTCATCACGGAGTCATCCGTGAAATTGCTTCCACCACAAAACAATTCGAAATCAGTAGACTTCGTGTTACAAAACTCATACACAGAGCCGATAATATCGCCTACCAGTGCCCCTAACATTTTTACCTGTCCCATCTTGTTATTCTCAATTAATATGTTATAGTTGTCTTTGTATCGAGGATTACTTACAATCTCTGCGCCTCGTTTTGTTGCCATACGTTCAGGCATAGGAAGTATCCCGACTCTTTGCAAATCCATACGGTCTGCGTCAAAGCAGATGTCTATAGTCTTGTTGCCTGTTTTATGAACGGTATTATGCAATTCACAGGCCCTCTTTAGTATTTCTATCTGTTCTGAGTCCAACATTTCTAAATATGAATCACGTATCTCATCTACCAGCTCAGAAGCTCTTAATCCATGTCCCTCATCTTCATCATTATATAACCGCCCGGAATCATGAAGGTAGGCAAACACCATGATGACATCCATATCTGCGCCTTCTTCATAGAGAAAGCGTCCGAAATGAGCCACCCTATCCCAATGCTCCACACCATGCATTGTCCCTAACTCTTCTGGCCAGCGATGCACACAATAATTCCGTAGAATTTGCAAATCACAACACGTCATAGATTTCCAACTGTTTAATAATCTTGATGATATAACCTATCGTACATATAACACCCCATATCGTAAGAAAGATACACGAATTTAGATACTTATTCTTTTTATCTCTTTCATTCGTCCATGCTGAAGCATCGCTTTGATGCAATTTCCACAGGATATGCTCACGTTCATCTATATCTAATATGATATCGATAAGCTCTTTCTTCGTTTTTTCTTCCAACTCAGCTCTTTCCATAATCTGCATTACCATTTATGACCACAATCATTACAATGATACTTTTGGGGATATACAAGACAGCCGCCCAATATGACTTCCTTTTTCCTCACCTTTTCCTGCAAATCTGGACTTATTTTTCCGATGTCTATTAATCCGTATTCGATTTTTGCAACGCTTTTGCTTTTACATTTCGGACAGTAGTTCTTTGAGGTCTCAAGTTCTTCGTTGATTGTACTGCAACCAATCATTACGATAGTAAGCATTCCAATAGCAGACCATCTCATAAGCAAACCCTCCATGCTAAAACGATAGCTGTTCACTTTCATCTATTGACAGGTCGAACTTCTTTATGAGACTTTCAACGATTACACCTCCGGACTCCTTTAATTCTTCCAGTGACTGTTTTTTTTTCTGCTCATAGTCTCGTAAGTAAAAATAATCCTTAGGGATATTACATCTATTCTCACTGAGCATCCCTCGATGCTTTAGAATTTCTAAACCTATTATGCCTTTCAAGTTTGAACCATGTTCGTCAGTAACAATTCCATGTTGCTCATAGTTAGTAAAACCTATAACGACATCGTGGCCATGTAAATAACTACATCTGCTAACATCTGTCAATGATGGTCGGACACCTGCCAACCCCTCCCTGTCATTCCATACATTGCAAGTGACAACTACTGGTATTTTATTCTTTACCGCAACAGTCTGCATGCAACTTAATCCTGCTATTTCACTTGGTCTAAGGTCAAGAATTACTTCATCAACAAACATTATCTTTATACCCTTTAGTCCTATAAGATTCACAAGTAATTCAGTGATCTTTTTGTCTTCATACCATCCGGCTTTAGCAACATATAGTGGTGATTCTTTCAGTATGTCCAAGAAACTACTAACAATTTCTTTATACTTTTCTGAATATAGTACGCTATGTATATCCTTTGTTTCTATATTGCAATAGTATGCTATCATTGACGATAGGAAATTCCTCTCAGTCATATAATTGAGTAGAACAATTGTGGGAATCTTCTGATCAATGGCAATGCGGCATACCTGATGAATGACGAATGCAGTCTTACAACAACATTCCTCTCCACATATTGTTGTCATTTCTCCAGGGTAATAACCACCAATGGCATTATCCAGGAACTTGATACCTGTAGTAATAGGTTGTTCGTTCCCGGCTGTTGCGCTCTTTATAATTTCTTCTATATGCTCCATATCATTCTATTACTTTATAAACAGGTCATTTATTTCCATTCATTTCTCTTCGCATCTGCAACAGAATCCACTGCTGGTCACCTTTAGTGCCATTCCTGAAGACCGCAGCAATCTTGATCCTGTCATCACCAAAATCCTCTTTGTATCTGTGTCTGAGCTCTTGTCTAATAAGCGAGACGTTTCCACTACTTCGATCTTCAAATGCGTTGATAAGCTCATTCGTTGACATCTCCTTGATGTTTTCTTCCCGTTCTCCGATTCTGTCCATATACAAAATATTGAAGATTGCTTCGTGAATTACTTTTTTTATCCATTTACAATGATACAATGCCACAAGTTCACTATGTTCAAGTGTTTGCAACATATCCACACACTTCCGCAACTCATCATCGTCCCATTTCGTAAAATAGAACATCTTTGCCTGTTTTAAAATATACTCGAAATTTGTCATAATATACCAAATATGTATTTCTGTTACTATTGTGTTTTAGAAGGGCAATCCATATTGCCCGTCATTAATCATCTCATTTAACTCATCCTCCCTATCTGTTGGAAAGATAAAGTTTACATTATCACTATGCTCAAATGCATTATAACCTACTTTCTTCAGTGATGAAGGTAAAGTCATTGTTTTCAAGTTCCTGCAGAAGCTGAAGGAATCAATGCCAATTGACAATACGCCTTCTGGCAGTTCAATATTGTCAATACTATGACAACCACGAAAGGCATCCTTGCAAATTGCTTTTAATGAAAGTGGGAAATAAACTCTCTCCAATATATCTCTTCCGCAGAAAGCTCCTTGGGCTATTGTTTCAACGCCGTCTTTTATGACTATCTGTTTGTTGTCATTAACACACCTGAACAGTATCTTTCCGTCTGCACTCATGAGCATCCCATCTACAACCATAAAGTTCGGGTTAGAGTTCTTAATAATAGCCAAACTTGTAGTATAGTAGAAAGGATTATTATCCATCCAGGACTGTTTCCACATGAAATCACCTCTTATGGTCAACTTCTCCAATTTGCTGCACCCATAGAAAGCATTCTCACCAAGAATATGAAGATGTTTTGGCAGTATAATCTTTTTTAGTCCTTTTCCCATACCTCCACTGAAATGAAAAGCACTTCTGCCGATCTTACCAATCGAATCAGGCAGATTGATGCCCTCCAGATAATGCGATCTGAGAAGAGCATCCGGTTCCAAGATACGGATGGTTCGGGGCAAATGGATATGCCTGACACGAGTGCTGTCAAATGCTCCTTCAGCGATAATCTCGACACCTTTCTTTACATTGACTCTTCTGCAATTATCGGCAACCTTCAAGAGTTTCTTTCCATCCTTGCTATAAGTAATTTCTCCATCATATTCCCTTAATATATCTGGCAGCTTGAACAGGAATACTATTGGCATCACAAGAATAAATAATAAGAGAAACGGCCATAAAATCCAGTTTATCAAGAGCCGGATCTTTACAGCCTTGTTATTGCCGGTTGCTTTTTTAAATAACACATAATCTTTCTCCGTCCATGGAGTCCATGAATATACTTCCAAAGCTTCATCCCTATATACATAATATAGAAGAAAGAGTGCGTGAACAATCGCAATTACAATAATAATATAAACAAATGTCATAAATCCTTGATAGCAAAATTAAACTTGGTTGCAAATTTAAGGATTTCCTTATCTGCAACCAAGTATTTTTGCTCCACAAGGCTTGTGAAAATGTGAATTTGTTCAGGTTCAACTAATATCCAAAGGATTCAGGATCCCAGCCTGGTCCAGGGTAATCGCCGTACATGCCATCGGTCATGGCATCCCACGCATCCTCATCCGTCCATTCGTGTCCGTCATTCTCATAACGACCTCCATATGACTCCCCGGAATAATCATAATAAATATCAAGGAATTCAGATGGACACCAATCACACTTTGCAGGGTTAAAGGTTTCCCAATCATCTTCAATCCGGGTTAAAGATCCATCTTCCCCTAAACGATAATAACGAATGTATCTATTTGCTCGTTGAGAGTAATTGGGGTTTGTTGACGCTTGCATTATTTTATCTTGGCATCTTTCCAATAAGGCAACATATATTTTCCCGTCTGGAGTATTTCTTGTAACAGCGTCATATAATGCAGGCTTTAATCCATCAATATCATAAAGCCCATATTTTCGTCCTTTTCTGAATATACGTGTTGTATAAAAAATAGTATTTATCTCGTTCACGTATTCAACCCAATCAACCTCGTTATCATTACTCAATTTAATTATTGTTACAATGGAATCTTCATTGTAGACATCCGCAAAATCATCGTACAGCAAGGCAGGCGGTAAATCAGAACTATCCGAGGGAGAAAGAAGTCTGTCTAACTCGAACTCGCGATTTCGTAACTCGTCAAGTTCTTCTGGAGAATTCAGGTCTTCTATAATATATCGAGGAATCAGGTACTGCTCAGCATTGTCATCATGTAAATAGATAAAACCATCAGTCAATTCGGACAGATCTACTTTATATTTAAAAAGAAACGCCGAGGGGACGATTCCAATTAGTTCTTCTTTCGAATTAATAATCCTTCCTTTTCGTAGTTGGTAATAACCGTTTTTGTTTTTAATTATGGTTTTGAAGTTCTTGTCCAAAACCAGACACAATGAATTTTGATAATCAAGTCTTAGTTTTGACAGTTTATACGGCTGATCATATATGTCAGTCTCTTCTACATAATAATCCTTATATGTTGTACCAAAGTAGAATTTAAAAATATCAGTTTCTACCTCAAGATGGTCATATCCTCCCAATAAAAGGGTTCCCTCAACATCATACAGGTCTTTCTTGCCTTCTAAGATACTATCAAAGCTATTCTTTCCTAACGTGTCATAAATCAAATAATTACCATCCCTAATACACTCCAAATATCCATTGTTAAGTACAATATCATCGTATTTGCATTCAACTAATAATGCACAATTCTCATCAAAGCAACCAATTCTCTCGTTTTTAAGAACTTTCAAGATAAAATGTATTGTCTGATCCTTGAAATATTTTGTGACTTCTATTTTATCATACTGACAATGAATTGCTTCATGAAAAGTTAGTCTTGACAGAACTCCAAATTTTTTAGTGTCTCTATCTTGAATAATACAATATGGACATTTTGCGTTCTCAATTAAAGGATAAATATTTGAAGGTTGTTTCAAAAGATGATTTTTTACTATAACAGTACCATCTTCTTCTGCTATTCCCCAGCCTCCATCTTTATAAAACTCAATCTTATTAAGATATTTATAAGCATATACACATTCTTTAAAATCAACAGAACAACCAACGGGGATACGTAATTGTTCCCGATTCTCTGATATCTTTCGTGCCTCTGAGACTAAATAATCACATATTGAATCAAATATTCTCGCTTTTTCACTACTATAGTCTTCCTTTTCATCATCAAAACAAGAGACATGAAGCCTTTCGTAGTTTTCTTTTGCTATTTTTTCAAGTATATCATAAAAATCCGGGGACAGACTAAAATACTTCTCGACAAGATATTTTGAAGAATTCCAGAAATCATGATTATTGGTATTTGTATCATAATACTTCCCTGTCCTATCATAATGCCTTACCATATCTTCGACTGCTGATATTACTTCAGCAACGGGTAACATGTCTATGAGTTCCTGATTTGTGAACATAAGCGCTCTATTCTAATTACTAAATACTATTCCCATACAACCAAATCACGGGGCAGGGAGATCTTCTTGGCCTCTCCACGTTCACCCGTAACATAATAGTTCTTCGACAGATGCTCATCGAATTTATTAAGAAAAGCAGCTCGTATTCTAGCACATTTCTCATTTATTGAATTCAGCAAAGGATTTGTGACATCCTCAATGCTTTGCAAGGATCGTTTGCTCATGCCAAGTGGTCGCAGATCTTTATATATGTTGATCAGTTCCTGCCTGTAGTCAGGTAGATGCTTGAATACTATTCCCTCAGGATGCTTTAAGAATAAAAAGAAGACCGCCTTTACAAGAGGTTCCATTTTGATGACCATATTGTTGTAATCCGGCAATATTATTTCATGTTTCTTCGTAATTACAAGTGTGCTCAGTTTGTCATTCTGATGAAGAATACTTTCCATCAGGGCCAATGGTACACCTAATTTCTGAAGTTCAATAACTTGCTTCTTGAATAAATGTAATTTGTGCTGTGCCTGATGGTCCAAGGATTCAAACATATTGTCTGCGTAGTCCTCGTTCTTCACCACACTTGACATATACACGCCAGAATGCCCTATTCCCCTATGTTCTCCTGAATGCCTGTATTCTTCCGCATTTTCTTTGTGCTTTTTGAAAATCTCGACAATCTGCTTTTTGTACGAAAGAGCAGGATTCTCCAATCCCACCAATGGGTAATACTCATACACGGATATCCCATTGTCTTTAGTCTTTCTAAAGAACAGGAACCCTGGTTTTAGGAAACGGGCGTCATCTGGGTCTTCGAGGTAATCCAACAAGTCCGTTGTCTTAATGTCTGGTAACTTTCGTAATACCTCCTTTGGCAAAAACGGATACTGATAGTCAAGGTGCTTCTTCTTTATTTTTTTAGATTGTCTTGGTATGTAGGTAAGATCAGAAAATCCGCATTCGTATTTGTTAAGCGTATATTTCTGTAGCCACCATCCCCATCTGCGCAGGTAATTGTTGAATTTCCTGTGATATTCATTCTCGATGTATATAGCTTCATCAAAGTCGCCATCAGGAAGATTCCTGAAGTACACTAAACAGGAGCTACACCGCCATTTCAATTCCGCACTATCTATCATCGTTTCTTAAGCAATTAATCCGAATGCATACTTTGTATGTTTGAGCGATTCGTCAAAAATGATATTCTTCACTTGTGGCCAATACTCATATATAAAGTCATATGATATTTGATTCCTTCCCCATGGATCGTCGGTTGCTATTATATAAGGGCTAAGACGCAAGGTCTGCAGATCTTTGCAAGATGTAAAAGCATCCTGTTTGACGTTTGTTACAAAACTTGGAATGGTATATTCTTTTTCCTTCGAAAAACAAAAAACCAAGCATACGCTGGAAAGACGGGGTATTCCAAAATATAGTGATTCCCCCATTGTCCAGAACATGCTTTCCGGTACAGGATTCTCTGATGATGAGATGTCGATCTTATCGGCATACTCCTCCCATCTCTTCTTTGCATAGGTTATCATGTTCTCATCTACAGGCTGGGTTATCCGGTTTATGCTCCAGCAATCATGACAGCAGCTACCTCCAAAATCCTTGATTTTTGAAGAGAAATGTATGTGCTGCAAGGAATGGCATCCGTTAAACATACCTTCCGTAAAAGACCTTACAGACTCCGGCATAATAAACTCTTTTAGGGAATAGCAATCCTCAAAGGCCTTTGTCTTGACCAGTTCAAGCTGGTCATTGACCTCTATATGTTCCAGTGAATAGCAACGCCGGAATGCCTCCTTTTCGATGATCTTTACATCCTTCGGTAATTTGAAAAAACGTAAGCTCCGACAATGACAGAATGCCCGGACAGGAATCTCTGTTATATGAGACGGTAACTCGACATGTTCCAAGGAAGAACAGTCCATGAACAATCCTTCATCAATAATTGAAACGGACTCTGGCACGATTATTTCCTTCAGCGATACACAACTAAAGAATGCCCTCTTCCCAATTCTCTTTACCGTTGAAGGAATGCTAATTCGTGTCATTGCATCGCAACAGGCGAAGCATCGGTGGTATATATTCTCTACTCCTTCTGGCACATCAAACTCCGTGACCCTTTCGTCGACATAGATCAAAGTGCGACCTCCTGAAGCATAAACAGCAGTCTTATCAACAACATATGCATCTGGCCAGTCTTTCCAGTCTTCAAAGGTTTTCTGCCTGCTGTCTGGTAGCAGTTGACTGTCTAAGGCCTTTTTCTCCTCACGCTCTTTGGCCCATTGTTCATGCTTAAATTGATCTGAATGGAAATACTTCATAAATGCTTTTTTTATTCCAAGTTTAGGAGTATCAATTAACATACGAATGCTTCTATATATAGGTTTTAAAAAGAAAAAGTACGAGACGAGCAAAGGCATGAATAACAAAGTTAACACGAGAAGGAAGATGAAAGTCTTGACGCCACCGCATTCATCGATCTCATCCATTATAGATATCTTGAACTCCTTTATTTTTGCCTTGATCTTATCTTTCATCTTATTGAAATAGATGCTTCATCACTCCCAGAGAATTAAATCACGAGGCAGTACAACCTTTTTGGCTTCACCTCGTTCTCCTGTTACGAAATAGTTTTTGGCAAGAGATTCATCCAGTTCTTTAATGAATGCAGAACGGATACGGGCACATTTCTCATTGATGGAATTCAGTAAAGGATTTGTTACATCCTCTATGCTTTGAATTGTTCGTTTACTCAATCCCAATGGTTTAAGTCTTTTATATATCTCCAATAATTCATCCCTATAATCGGTCATTTCCTTGAATATAATACCTTCTGGATGTTTAAGGAATAATATGTATACAGCTTTCACCAGAGGTTCCATTTTAATCTCTATACCATTATAATCTGGTAATATGATCTGATGGTCTTTGGAAATAATTAGACGGCTTAACTGATCCTTCGTTTTGAATAATTGTCTGAAAGTCCATTCGTTAATCCCCTGATTTCTGATTTTCTGAACCCTTACATCCAAATCATCTAATAACGTCAAACTAACAAACTGTCCATCTTCATCAAGTGCTAAAATACAGGGAATATGATCATTCTTCTGACATCCTGCCTTAAGACGGTCAAATTCTGATTTCATAACAAAGCGGTACTTGCTGTCATCGAAACTGTGGATTTCAATCAAGACATCGTATGACAAGCCATCGCAGGTGAAGGACAACTGACAATGTGAATTTTTCAGGTCATAAGGCCTGGCCCATTTAATGGGCTTGTTGTCAAGCTCTGTTTTCACATATTGTTCTATTGCAGCCACCGCAGTTGCTTGTTCATAAAATGAAGTTTGAGACACCACTCCAAATGGAGATGAGTCGATCTGCTTATTCCACCACTCGAATGAAGGCAATATCTGTATTTCAGTTATGAGCCCATCGTCTATTTTCAGCCTATTTACCTCGTCTTCGTCTTGATGATCGATTGTTATTCGAGCCCTGTATTCTTCGTTTTCACATACTATGTCGGCGCTATAGCCATGCTTTAGAAGCCTTAACCTGGCAAACGTTTTTTCAAGATACTCCAAGTAGTTTTGCTTGCCCTTTATCGTTAATGGAGCACCAGTATTCGGGTCATTTAATGGCCCAGAGTGAGAAAAACTTTTCCAAACAATATTCTCGTTCAGAAATGGCTCAATAATACTTGTGTCCAAATTGTTCCAACACGAGCATATTAATTCTGCTGCATGCATATACGATGTCAGCCTGTCAAGGTGTTGTCCCTTAGTCGAACCTCTTTTGAAAAAAGAATCTAAGATACCCATGTCGTTTATGTAGTTATTGATTTGATGGCATCCATCTGTAAGTACAGAAGTCACATTCTGCCATATAAAGATTGTTTATCCCTTGGACAGTTCGGTCTTGATTATAATTGGCTTACCACAATGAGGACAAACCCCAGTAGGAGTTATCTCAATCTCGTCGCGAAAGAAATCTCCGACATTACAGCCAATGACAATAGCTATACGTTTTAATGTGGCAACTGTTGGATTACGACTCAAATTCTGCGAAAGTGTAACACGAGAGATTCCCATTTCTCCAGCCACCCTTTCAATAGTCCATCCCTTTTCTTTAATTATTGATTTGACATCCATATATGTATGACTTTAGTTTTGCATGTGCAAATATACGAAAATAATTCCAGATGTACTATTATACACTTACATTATTAAAAACTTTTAATATATTAATCATACTTTTATGTATTTTGTTAAGTAATATTAAAATCATACATTTTCCTTTGAATTTATTTGGAAGTATGATTAAAATCAACTATCTTTGCAGTAGATAACAATTAAAGGATACAATTATGCAATACAGAACTTTATCATCGTTGGAACAGAAAAGGGCAGAAGGCCAGTTCTCCACACGCACAACGGAGGAAAATATGGCATATTGGTTCTTCCCTGAGTGTATGAGAAGAAACATGAAAAGAAATCATCCCGTTGCTTTCGAGGGAGCCAAATGCGCTTATTATCCAGATTTCGTCCTCCTCCATGAAAGGATAATAATCGAAATAGATGGCGGTTATCACACGAGTTTGAAACAAAAAACATGTGACCAAAAAAAGGATGCCATATTCGGCAACAATGAATATGCCATTATTCGAATAAAGAACGAGGACACTAATGTCAACGTATGCTTTTGGGAAAGGTTGATTGAAAATCTGTCAAAAATAGAACCTATAGGGAATAGAAATACTCTTCCTTCATTCATCAAGGAATTGAAGGCCATGCGTGATCATGAGGTTGAACTTTGGACCTCTTTGGATTATATTCCTGAAATGAGTTTAATCAACAGTCACAGGCACAAAAGTATAAGAGACTGGTATGAATTGATGTCTTGAGTGATTATCTCTTATATATAAAATAATGTATAATAAAAAATGTTACGACTATGACTATTCTGTTTTATCTTTTCATGGCAATTCTGGGTAAGGCTACCCTGACTGGCTGGACACACGACGCGGACACCTACCGCCGTGACCGTTAAAGAGCGTTAATTATGAGAATAACGTATGCCATTAATCAAAAAAGTACTAACTTTGCACTCGAACACTTGGGCCGTGCTGATGGGTGTTCGCCTCGCGCTGTATGCGGAGGTTGCCGCCCGTTGTTGCTGGAGCTGGGCAACGGGATATTTGGCACAACTCCT
>JBGUIU010000038.1:0-4759 GCA_045113275.1 Paludibacteraceae bacterium | reverse complement strand
ATTTCAGAGGGTTCCCGATCAAATGAGAGCCCTCTGAAAATTATGGAAATTATATCATATCTAATGCCTCACATATTGATTTTTTATCCATGTTTTTTCCGATAAAAACCAGCTTCACCATCTTGTCTCCATACTTCTCATCCCAATCCCGACGTAACTCCGGACTTTGCTGAAGCATCATCTCTTGTTCATTTTTAGGAGCTGTACAGATCCATTGACCTGCTTCCTGCAATGTTTTCTGCGTACCCGCCTGTTCAAATAAATAAGACATATCCTCATTCTCAGAGAAATATGTTATTCCTTTTGTACGGATAACTCCCTTCGGCCATGATTTATAGACAAAATAATCAAATGCATTCAGATTCATCGGTTTCCTTCTATAATAGACAAATGAACTGATGCCATACTCCTCTACCTCTCCATGGTCATGGTCATGATCGTGATGATGCTCATGATGATGTTCGTGATCATGCTCGTGTTCGTGGTCATGATGATGATGTGCATGGTCGTGGTGATGCTCGTGTTCATCATCATCGTCGTCATCGTCATCATGATGATGGTGATGGTCATGATCATCTCCATCACGTTGTTCTACCTCCTTATCCATCTCCTGAATCCAACCAGCCGAGATAGAGATACTCTCCATATCAAACTTATGGCAATCGATTATCTCATCCAAATCGATCTGTGCATAATTAGATTCTAGTATCTGAGCATGTGGCTGCAGTTTACGGACCACCTCTTTAACCTCCTTTAATTCTTCTGCAGAGACCTCACTAACCTTGTTTAAAATAATCACATCGCAGAATTCAATCTGTTGAATTACAAGATTAGCCAAATCCTCTTCATCTGGATTATGCATTAAGTCATCACCATTGGCAAACTCCTTTGACAAGCGAAGAACATCCACCACAGTGGCAACACAATCCAACCTACAAATCTCTGGCAAATGAAACTTGCGAGCCATATCCGAAATAGAAACAATCGTATTCGCGATTGGATACGGTTCACATATACCACTTGCTTCAATTACAATATAATCGAAACGATTGGTTTGTGTGATATCCGTTATCTGTTGAATTAAATCCGCCTTCAGCGTACAGCATATACAACCATTCGATAGTGCAACAAGACTATCATCTTTCTGTTGAACGATTCCACCTTTTTGAATCAAAGAAGCATCAATGTTTACTTCTCCGATATCGTTCACAATAACAGCAATCTTCAATCCTTTTTTATTCGAAAGGATATGATTCACCAGCGTAGTTTTTCCGCTACCCAAATAACCCGTTAATAATGTAATGGGAACAACTTGATTTTTCATAATATATTAATAAGTAATAATTTGATTCGTCATATTGCTATTTATTCTCACATTTCCCCTTCTTGCCATACCACCAATATGCAACAAACAAGATGAGCGACGTCACCACATTTGAAGACATATTCACTAAAGAAGCGCCGTCAATCTGCAACCTTTTAACAATAAAGATCGATAATAACAGCGTCACAAGCACACCTGCCAATGATTTCACTACCAAGATGCGAAGTTTGCCCATAGCTGAGAAATAGTGTCCAAAGACATTGGATACGGCAATCAACAATACACCAGGGGATAATATAAGGAGAATGCGTTTTACATCGACAAATTCAGACCCAAATATAAAGGTATATAATTCACCTGGTAGCAGATTGGCAACAATCAGAATCAACAACGTAATTAAGAAACTATATTTTGCTACCTCATTCGTACCTTTTCTGGCCTCTATTTCATTTTTATCACCTAAGATTTTAGAGTACTGCACCATGGATATACTTCTGCTTACGATCCAAATCGCTTCGGCAATCGTCACACCAATGGAGAAGACACCTACCGATGCATTTCCAATATAATATGTAAGAAAATAAAAACTCAACCTATAATTAAAAAACTGCAAGAAATTACTCAATTCCGTTTGCAGACCGAACTTAAACGAACGGAAAGCGACAGGCACCAAGAACTTCATACCCGAGAAAGAGTAATGATTCTTATCCAGACATAAACAGCCCACCGTCAGAATAACCAACGATAACACCTGTGCATAGAAATATGCCCTATAACTTGAATCCCAGAAATAGTAAAACAGGATCATGAATATAAGCAACATAAGAGGCTGCAATACGGTCAGGAGATTGTATTGTTTTATTCTCTGAGTACCGACGTACGATGAATTAAAAAAGGCAAGGATGCCTAGAAAGACAGAGATGATAAAAAAGAAAAGAGCTAGATTTTCTTTTTCAAAATAGTGAAAAACCAATGCACCGCCAATGGATGAGAGGGATATCCAAAGCAACGCAATCGCCAGAAGTCTCGAAGAACCCGTCCGCTTCAAGTAATACGACACACTGCTTCCTGTAAATATATTAGCGATAATTGCCAATAGACTGATATCGGCCATGAACATTGCGATGACACCACGTCCTTCAGCACCCCATAATCGAGTGGTAAGTACAAGTACTAGAAAGTTCAATAGCAATATTGCACTTTTACTTGCAATTGTCATTATTATATTTTTCTTTACATCAAACGCCATGATGAATAAAATTTATAAAATCATTTTTAATAGCTTCCCAATTATATTTTAGCAAAGACAAATTTAAACTATTTTGACATTGATTCCTATATATTTTAGGATTATCGATATAAGAAAGGAGTAAATTAACTATCTCCTCTTCATTATCAGGTTCCACCAGACATCCTATCGTATTGAATTCGGGGATGGACTTCCGTATCGCTTTCAAGTCACTATACATCATAGGTCTTCCTGCCGCCATATAATAGAACAGTTTGATTGGAAGGCAATGCATATTTTCTATATCATTATTGCGGAGATCAAAAAAGATATCCCCTTCTCCAAGTGTCTCACAAAAAGCATCAAAAGGCATCCAATTCAGATGTTCCAACACAAGATTTGGGGCGATGGAGTTAACGCTAGGCACCTGTGAAGAGACAATCTTCAAAACAAACTGGGTAGAAGGTTTTTTCATCGCCACCTGTTGAACCACAGAGACGACCCGGTCAAATCCCTTTTCACTTGTCAGATTACCAGAATAATAAAATGTACAATTATTATGCAATGATTCCTTCATCGGAATCTTTTTTATTTTATTCAAAGGAGCATAATAAGAGATGATGGACATCGGTTTCCAAAAGAATAAATACTTAAATGGAAAGGATTTATAGTATTCTCCGAAGATAAAACCATCTGTTCGGCAACCTGCAATCAAGGAAAGAAACGAGAGGGAGATAAATCGAATTATTGTTTGGAGGAATGAATGTCCCCGTAAATTTTTCTTAGAAGGATACCACTCTGTGATATCATAAATAACTTTCGTCTTTATCGATGTACTCTTGTTTCTGTTTCTCACCTGACATGCCACATTGACAGCAATCGGAGTATCACAGATGATGACATCATAATCAGCGGAACTCAACCTCTCTTTCATCCAATGCATCTTTTCCTCTCTGTTCATCTCCTTATCAGCAGCAGAAAAGATATCCACCACATCACCACAATCACGAAGAGAAGCTGCTTCTTGGAAAGCCACCCTCTCATCATCCGACCGATGAACCATTAAAGCGAAAGCTATTTTCATATATAACAATATTAATGTATTACCGTATTACTATATTTCTATTAATATATTATATAGTGAAACATAAAAAAGGGATGTCCAACGGACATCCCAGTTGATTCTAAATAATCAAGATCTATTACTTTGAAATAGCACCTGCTGGACAAGCGTCAGCACATGTTCCACACTCAGTACATGCATTAGGATCAATCTTATAGATATCACCTTCAGAGATAGCTCCTACTGGACATTCTCCGGCACAAGTACCACAAGCAACACAATCTTCACCAATTACGTAAGCCATAATCAAATCATTTTAAAGTTTAACACTACAAAAGTATAATATTAAACGAAAACTAAAAAGATTTTACACTATTTTTTGTAGATTAAATTTGTTGATTGGTCGATTATTTTGACATACTATCCTGTGATTGATGAATGATCTTCGATCTAGATTAGGGTTATTAGGTCAGCGAAAGCCCTCTGTATGATTCGTCAGCACACGTTCTGCGATACGCATTGCGAGGAGGGAAACAGGGATTGTCAGCAGAAGGACAACAATCAATACTGAAACATTATCGATGACAGGTTTCATCAGTTGGTCATACCCTACCGGCATCTCTTCGACCGCTGCAACCAATGATGCTTCCGTGTCTGTCCACCAATGGGCAGTGTAAGCAAAGAAAGAAAAAGCAAATGGCACAAAACTCCAACGAACACCTTTAATTGTGTTATATTGAAAGTACCATCTGACACCTTCTGAGATTGTCGTTAAGAGAAGAAAACCAATAATTAGAGCAGAATCCGCCTCACCTGCCAGCAGAAAAAGAACAAGGATGAAGCCATTCAAAATAGTTGGCACGCCAAACCCACGAATGAGTGACGAAGCATAAAGATATATAAATGCAGATATAAGAGGCAAAAGAGCCCCGATATAAGCATAACACATTGGATGGATCAATCCGCTAGAAGCACCCATCACAAACATGGCAAGATAAGCAATTGCCATAAGGAGAATCTTAAAAAATAGGTTCATATTATTCTCAATTTTAGTTGATTATTCTTTAATTATTAATATCGATTACAAAATTCCGATACTTAAAGCATCCTATCAATCCCTAATAATAGTGATTTTAGTAGATAG
>JBGUIU010000037.1:0-1673 GCA_045113275.1 Paludibacteraceae bacterium | reverse complement strand
TATTTTTCTTGTTCATTTCTTTATCATACACCATAAACCCACAAGCACTAAAGGAATGCTCAGCAACTGTCCCATATCAAGAAGCATACCCTGTTCGAAATCCACTTGTTCTTTTTTTAGGAATTCAACGAAGAAACGAAAGGTAAATATTGTCATAATACAATACCCGAAATAGAAACCTGACCCAACAGCGATAGGAGATGTCGTCCTCATGTGCTGGGATTTGCGCCAATACTGATAAAGGGAAATACCAATGGCAAAAATGAGAAGGTAGGCTAAGGCTTCATAGAGCTGTGCCGGATGACGTGGAACCAGTCCTCCGTTTAACAGTGCCTCTTGGCTATGGAAGATAAAAGCCCACGGCATATCAGTAGTCTTTCCGATGATTTCAGAATTCATCAGGTTGCCCAGACGAATACAACAAGCCGTGGCAGGAGCGGCAATGGCGACATTATCTAACACCATCATGGGTTTGAGTTTTTCCTTCCTCCAATAGAATGCCAAAGCGACGAAAAGACCTATAGTGCCACCGTGTGAAGCCAATCCCCGATAACCTATATACGACCATGAGCCGTTATCCTGTATATGAATGGGCAGGAACATCTCGATGATTCCTTTTCCGCTGGTTAGGAAATAATCTGGCTGATAAAAGATACAATGCCCCAGACGTGCTCCGGCAAGCACACCTATAAAGCAATAAAAGAACTGAGGGTAAAACTTCTCTTCAGGTATCCCTTGCTGTTTGTATAGATGTTTAACAATCATATAAGCAATCATCAAACCAAACATCCACAACAGAGAATACCACTTTAAAGAGAATATTCCTACACGAAAAATCTCTATCGAGGGTTGCCAGTCAATATAAAGCATAACTTTTTGATATCTTGTCCCTACCCCGTCATTGTGACGAGGGCGAACATCATTGTAATAATACTTTTCTTCTTCATAATCATTTTGTTTTTATTTTATCTTCATAAATCGTACAAATTCTTTGTTGAACCAATCGGCAAACCGATTACTTCGTTACTATCCACCCTATAACATATCTCAATCTTTTACCATCCCTTTATCTGGAAATAAACACCGACGTTGATGCCCAAACTGTTAATCAGCTTGTTCCTGTAATCGTTTTTGTTCGTGTCAAATGCTTTTACGAGGTATGCATCATCACATACTGATGCCATTATGCCGATATTCGGAGTGATGTGCATCTTCAAGCCGACGCTTGGTGACATAAACAGGCTGAGACCTTGTTTTTCTTTTGAGATGGAGTATTTTTCGTTAGTCCCTACATTCTTTGCATTGAACAGGGCGAATAAACCGACGCGCAGATTGACAAAGGGAGAAAAACGCTTGTCAAGAAAGAAATAATGTGTACTAAGAAAGACGGGGATTGCAGAAAAGTTGTACTTATTAAGATGGCTATATCCTATTCCGGGGCCAATGCTGAACCGCTCGTTAATGAACACTTCGTGCAGGTAGTTTACAGAAATGCACTTATCGCCATATTCACCAATGCCTTGTGCCAAAGTAACATCAATGACATTCAGACAGCCCTCTCCCGCATCGAAAGAGGCCTGCGCCCATGCTATATGCAAAGGTGCAGTGACAGCAAGGAAAAGGAATATCGCTTTTGCCGGTTTCATTTTTCACTTCACTTTCTTGAACCTTGA
>JBGUIU010000036.1:0-21702 GCA_045113275.1 Paludibacteraceae bacterium | reverse complement strand
AATAATTGTACCAATGTACTAAATATAAGAAGACAAGAAAAGGAAATCTTTTGTTGACTCATTATATGTTATTTGTACTGCACTCTTTTTCCCTTATCCTGCTAAAATGAGTAAAGAAGCCATCCCCTAATCCTTTGCCAAAAAATCTCCCTGGACTTCCTTTGATTGGGGATTATTTTTTTATATTTGCAGATGTATGCGCTATAAAATGTAGACAGACATATAGAAAACAGTTACTAGTGTTTCCTTTGACGAGACAAGAATCTCACAAATTTTGAATCTGCTGGTATCTGTGTTGCAACATTTCTTTTCTTGTTTCTTCATGAATACTAAGAGTTTTTCTGAAATATGTGATGAAGTTGTGTATATTTATGGTGATGGCATTTTTTAATTGCTGAAATATAAAAAATCAATTGAATACGTATTTTTTTTGAAATTAATTCAAACAATGGGTAGATTATGGAAATCTGTTTGAAAGTATATCCAAAACATGGGTTCCTTAATACAGAGTATAAGGTACGATCAGAAAAAGAAGAATCATTTACGATACTTTTCAATGAACAAAAGATTTATGAAGGAGTTGTACGGATTGGTGAAATAAAAGTTTTGCCTAAACTTAACGTTGCTGGGGAATATTTTGTGCTTAGCAAACGAACAAATGAAAGACATAAAATTTGTGTCGAGAATGCATTGCGTTTTGGCTGTAGCGATTTAAAGAGTGCTTATGTCTTCGATGATTTACCATATATCATTTTTGTCATGAAAGATCGTATACATTTCTATGATCCTTCGATAGAAACATACGTATATACCGAGAACTATCTATGCCCGAATGACATCAAACATATAGCAAACGGTAAACTACTATTCTCTACAAAACATTCCGACGGTACATCGCTAAGTGTATTTAATGCAGATAAACTTTGTATCGAAGATTCGTTAGAAATAGGAGAACTTTTAGCTCATAGTAAAGATTTTAAGACATTATATGTGCTCGACAAATGTGGCTCATCTATTAGTATTGTCAGAACTGAAAATCTTTCTGTTGAAACAGAATTCCAAAATAAAAACCCAGAGGGTCAAGATTTCTACCACGTTGACAATGAGAATGACTTGTTGTATGTCGTAGAAGATAACTATATCTATGCAATAGGAATAGACTCTGATTCTACTCAAAAGTTTGAGATGAATGACAATGTCATTGGAATAACGAAATCAGGGTATCTTATTAAATATAAGTATTCTCAATATGAGTATGTTGATTTAAAATCAAACACTTTGGATAAAGGTGAATTTAAGTATACCCCTCTAATTACTGATTTTAGTATCGACGGTTTAGTCATTGCAAACTCTGCATGGTCAGATCGTTTTGATAGGACAAAATTCAACGATGCATATTTAAATCTTAGTAATGAATTTGCTCAAGAATGCAGAGATAAAATTGCTAAGGGAGACGATTCTAAATCTATTTCGAAAAAGATAATTTTTGATCATGTCAACCAATCTGTCAGTTTCCATCCTACAAAAGAAGGAGTTTATGTAATTGAATGTTTAGAAAGAATGCATGCGGACAAGATGACCTATTATAAACAATCTGATTGTCTATCAACACCTTTTTCAAATTATAGAGAAAGACTTATTTGGATATCGAATAAAGGCTATGAGACAAGTTATAGTAGTGGAGAAAATGTTTCGCCATGCTTGGATGACTTGATAATTAATAGTGAGAATGCTTTTTTTAAGGTTAATTCATCGTTATATCTCATGTTGAGAAATGGCGAGTTAGTTTCTACTCTCACCAATAAGAATGATGCTGTTGACTTTAGCTCTTCTAAAGGACCAAAGATTCCTATAATCATAGATGGTTCGGAAATCTCTACTTACAGAATAGTATGTAGATCAGAGAATAAATTGGTCTGCAAAAATAACAACGTGTTTAGTTATTATGAACGATTAAATTCAGAATGGCAAGAAATTAAGGCCATAAGTTTTGAGGAAGAAAAGTATACTGAAGCTAAGATGTCTTTTGATGGAAAGTACTTAGTTTATTCAAAAGAAGGTAATAAATATGCTTTATATAATATACTAGAGCAGAAAGAAGAGTCTGTATTAACTGGCAATTTCGTGGATTTTGATAAAACAGGCAATTTATTATTTCTGGAGGATGCCAATGGAATACGTGTAGATGGGCGTGAATTGAAAGTTTATGATCCTATAACCTTCCAATGGGAAAAGTCGAATGCACAATATTATACATTTATCAGTCCAGATGGAAAATTATATGCAAAAACTGGTCTGAAGTATCGCTATTTTAACAGGCTTACAAAGGAAGAAATAACAAAGAATGATTTTATTGGTATAAGGAATGAATACGACATATCTTGGGGAAGAACTTATACAGAAGAACAGAAAAAAGAAATTGAAGACAAAAGAATTTCTCTTGTGGCTAATTACATAGAGTACTTTGAATCATATTCTAATGAGAATAACTATTCAAATGTGTGGGTTGATAATATCCAAAAAATATCCTTTTTTGAATTTAGTGCAATATTCCTAGAAGTTAAACGCTATGTGGTTATTGGTGTAGTAAATAAGGAACAAGAATTGGACATTGAATTGAATACCTCACTCTCCTTTTTGAACTATGTTGCATTTTCATATGACAATAAATATATAGGAATCGTAGGCAAACCAGAAAATAATGGTTATTTGAAACTTGTAAAGATAAACTATAACGAGACAGAAAATTCATTATTGATTGAACGAGATATCTGCGATACTGAAATTGCTAGATGCGCAACTTGGATTTGCGCATTTACAAGGAATGGTTTATTTGGTACGTACGATAGTACTCCGGATTTATATCTCATAAACCAGAATGATTTTGAAAAGTTCAACCAAGATAATGCTCACGATTATGGATTTATTAGAGATCACTTTCGGATTGAAAATCGTTCGTTGTTGTGCTTTAGCCCTTCAGGTAAACTCATGGCTTTGTCAAATCAGGGATATGAGGCCAAGTCGTTGGGAGGGGTGGGACATATCCCATCAAACGATGTGTACATATACAATACAGAAACTTGCGAAATTTTATCACATTGGTCAGACCATGGGGACAGAATTGCTTTCAAAAATGTTACAAATGCGGGATTCTCAGAAGATGAGTCGAAATTGATGACAGTCAGTTTAGATGGAGTTGTCGTTATAAGAAATATAAGTGAATATGAAAAAAATGAATGAAAGAACATTCATGAATATATCCGTTGGATGAATAAGAATAATACATATTTTATATTCCTGATTGAATTTTCATTGAAAATGCATAAGAATGGATACGCTAATGCCAAATAGAGCATGGATTTTGCAACTATAATAGTATATGTTTTGGAAGAAGCAATACTTCCAAGAAGATGAGTGTATGATAAATGGTTTCTCTGCATTGTTGTTTATACAAACGACGAGTGATCAAAATGAAAATGACTTTGCTACATTCCCCTTCTTGTTTACTTAGTTTCTCGCAAATTGATTGCATATTCCAGGATTTTTTTAAATTTGTAAGGAAGTTTCACATGTCTAAGATTGATTGTATTCGCTTTTTTATATATTGTAAATATATACTAATAATCAATAAGGTGTGTGTAATAGTAGATTTCAACCAGCGGGAGAATAAAAGAATATATTAAAATATCCCTTATGCCTCAAAACAAAGATCAACTTCTAAGATATAAAATTTTAGACGAATGTTTTCGAAACACTTCGCAATTATATGATATGAGTACCCTTGTCGAGAGAGTGCAAAAAGAGGTTGCTCGAGTGTACGATAAATCTGTTAGTAAACGGTCTGTACAAAACGATGTTCGTTTGTTGCAGTTCTCTCCTTATAATGTTGAATTTGATAAAGATTTACGTAAACAAGGTTACTATAGATATGCTGATACGAATTTTAAACTTGAAATAGTTAAATCATTTACAGAACGTGAGCAGACGGCGATTAAAGAAACAATTAATTTGCTGAAATCAGTTGCTGAGGATGTTGAGGAATCAACACCTTTGCAACAATATATGTATTTATGTTTGCAACGTATTGCATCTGGTGATTCACTCAATTTTAATTTTCCAAGCATAGCATTTGAAAACAATGAATTATTGGCGGGTATGGAAAACTTCGGTGATTTAGCAAAGTCAATTATTAATAGACAATCATTGAAGATTATCTATCGCTCTTTTAGAACCAATCAATCCCAAGAAATTAAAATCTATCCACATTTGCTAAAACAATATAATGGACGTTGGTATCTGATTGCTACAACTGATGGATATGATACAATAAGTACGTATCCTTTGGATAGAATATTAGATGTACATATATGGAAAACTGAATATAAATCTTCAAACGTAGATTTGATGGAGTATTTTAAATATTCGATAGGCGTTACCGTTACAAACGGTCCTGTTGAAGAAATTGTATTGAAGGTAAGTAATGCTCGCTACTTGTATATTCAGACAAAACCATTTAGTGAGAAGCAGAAAGTTTTATCGCACGATAATGAACATTATTTGATTTCATTTCCAATGCGAATAAATAAAGAGTTGGTGTCAGAACTCCTTTCTTACGGGAAAGATGTGGAAGTTGTTGAACCAGAAATGCTTAGGAATATAATGTCGGAAACAGTTAAGTCAATGAGTGAGAAATATTTCATCGTGCAAAAAGACTGCACGATATGAATTTATCTTTGCAACCGTAAACAAGAGAGAATACAAGTGAAACTCTATAAAACTCTTGAGAATGTTCTTTGAAATGATTGCTATACCTAACATCTGAATTAGACCCGTTGGGTAGGAAACTATCCAACATTTTGTCTGCTGCTATCGGCAGACTTCATACTCATGAGTATGAATTTCAATGTCAGTCTATCGCTTGTGATTGTTCGAGATCGGTTGATATTCTTAATATGTATATTATTTATAGATATGTGAATATTTAGATATTCTGATTTAAAACAATTCAAAAATTGCATCTGAAGTAATGAAGGGTTAGGAAGCAATCATTGAAAGAACAAAAACAATTCAAAAGTTGTAAGATGAAAGAAATAAAAATAAATAGACAGGAATTGGCAAACTTATGGCAATCAATGCAAAGCAAGGATGATTTACTCTCTTTGCTCAACAAAACACTTGAATTGCAGTATGATGAAAAAGCTAAACCTATCGGCATAAAACAACTTAACTATCATACGTATTCATCTGTCAACAAAAAAAGATACATTTCGTTTCTGATACCAAAGAAGAAACGAGGAGAGTTTCGTGCGATTGATGCTCCGTGTGAAGGATTGAAAACGATTCAACAATGTTTGAATATTCTTTTCCAATCTATTTATATGCCTCATGTCGCTGCAATGGGTTTTATTCCCAAACGTTCTGTTGTTGATGGGGCAAGAGTTCATTTGCATCAAAGGTATGTTTATAATATCGATTTGAAAGATTTCTTTCCATCTGTTACAGCTGGTAGGTTGTTTAAACGACTTCAATCAAAACCTTTTGGATTGAAGAATGAATTAGCAAGTATTGTTACAGATTTGTGTTGTTATACAAATGCGGAAGGGAAAAATGTCTTGCCTCAAGGAGCACCGACATCACCCACGATAACTAATTTCATTTGTGAACGGTTGGATTGGAAATTATCAAAACTGGCATCAGCGTATAATTTAAAATATACTCGCTATGCTGATGATATTACTTTTAGTGGTATGACGAATGTTTTCTCTGTTGAAGGTAAGTTCTGTAAATCGTTGAAACATATCGTGGAAGAAGAGGAACACTTTACTATAAACCCAGAAAAAACTCGTCTTTTGCATCGTGGTAATCGTCAAGAAGTGACGGGGATAACGGTCAATAGTAAGCCTAATGTGCCACGCAAATACGTTAAACAATTACGTACACTCGTTCATAATTGGGAAGTAAAAGGTTATGATGAGGCACAACAGATATTTCTTAAACATTATCATCCAACGAAAAATATAGTGTCTAATCATTATATTGAAAACATAATAGCTGGCAAATTGGATTATTTAAAGATGGTGAAAGGATCAGATGATAATACTTATAAGAGTCTGAATGAACGATTTGAAACTTTGAGAACAGGAAAGTTTCAACCTTCAAAGATGCAAAAACAAGAATATATAACTACAGTATTGCCATTGAAATCTGAAAATGACATATTGAAAGAGTTTGATGAACTCTCTAAACTATTGAAATAAGTAATTTGATTCATAAACATTGTAGTGCACGACAATATTATGACAGACAAAGAGAAAATAATTGAACATATCAACAAAATCGAGCAATTCGCTCGAAAAGAAGGAAATGAGTGGTTGTTGATGGAGTTAGATAGACGATTTGGTGCAAATGAGAAAGTGGATGAAATATATGAATATTGTATAGAAAAGAAGAATCGTATACAAGCAGAACAATTTTATGCAGGTTTCCCGATATCAGACATAATTAAAGGATTGCAAGATGATTTTGTAAAAATGGAATTCTTCCATAGGAAAGACTCTTTTGATGAGTTCTCAATGGCTGTATATCAACAAATAGAACGAATTACAAATTGTGTTTGTAGGGATGACAAGTTAAATGAGTCATATATAAAGCTTATTGGACATCCAGCATATATTATTAGTCAGCAGATGTCAGATGGAACATGGTCAGATGATTTGTCTAATAGAAATACAACATCTACATACACCATAGCTGATTTACTTTTTGGTAAAAAAGCATTTGAAAAATCCAAAAGTCAATTATCAGCTCAATATGCAGTTGATAAAATGTATTGTGTATTATACTTTTTATGTTATCAGGCTAAACTAAAGTTACAAGATTATAATTACTTCATATATTATAAGGATATACTAAATGCGATATACCAATTTAGAAATCTAAATCATAGAGGTTCGGAAATAAATGAATATCAAAAAGATATTATTGACAAGATACGACCACATCAAGGAAAATATTATTTTAAATTTATGCAAGCACTTCTGTTTTATGTTGAAGGAACGACAAAAGGATTGTTAGAACTTGATACTCTGTATAGATATGCTCAAAGCCAAAATTCGATAGAAGTAAAAGAAAAACTTCCTGGCCTTAAAATAGTTGGGAAAATTGATTTGAAGGATGAAAAGAATCGAAAAAAATAGTTAAATCCATAGATTGATGATTCTATTGGACAGTTATAATGAAATATTTATTATAATTAAAAATAAATTACAATATGGTTAATTTGTGTTACAATCAAGAGAAAGGTTTTTACTGTACATATGGTTATACTACAAAGGATTTTTTGTGTAGTAGTCACGAAAAGAAAGGCTTTGATAGTAAAACAATGAAAGTTGAAGAGAAAGGAATAGAAATAGAAATCAAATCGAATTTTGATTTTAAAAATTTGTCTTATTTATTTGCGAAAATCAAATTAAATGGGAAATATCTTCTTAACTTTGATGTTGATATGTTACATGTGGTTGGGTTTAATCATCCGACATTTTTCCATGTGCGACCTGTGGTAGCCGAATGGGAAACTCTATTCAATAAGGTCGCAACTATTTGTAATAATTCATTGTTAGTTAATTCAGACACGATAAGAGACTATTTTTCAGAATTAAATAAAATGATAGAATCCAGAGATATCGAAATTTACGATATCGTTAAAGGCTCTATTGTTAACACATTGGAAGGACCATTGCCTGTCCTTTATCAAACATCGCGTTTGATTGTTACTCTCATTGAAGTCATGGATTCCACAATATATAATTTTCCGTATGTTAACTCATTACTGTTAGAAACATGCAAACATTTTTTAAGACGTTTCAAGTTAGAATATAATTGTTTAAATTTAGACGAAAAGAAATCGAATGAAGTAATTACAAGACTTTTCAAAATTCATGAGTATATGAATCAACAAAATTGTTCTGTCGATTTTGTTACATCCTTATTATAAATATAATAGATGCGAAATAGAGGGATTTGTACATTGTATAATTTTAATGTCAGATAAGATTCAAATAATAACTCAATATGGCGAAACCGTTGAAGCCACTGCACCAATAATCCTCTCCGTCTCCCGCTCCACCGATATCCCCGCCTTCTACGCCCAATGGTTTATCAACCGTTTGCGGGCGGACATCTTCCTCCAAATACGCATATTTATCTCCAAGTACATCTTTTTCGTAAAAAAATTACGGAAAGAAGCATGAAATCATTATATTTGCGCCAGACATTCAAAATAATACGATTATGCTTGCTAAATTTGCCGTAAAAAACTTCCGTGGATTCGCGGAAAGAATCGAGTGGGACTTGTCCAATCCAAGTAACTATTCGTTCAATACTTATGCCGTAAAAAATGATATCGTTCACAATGGTATTATCTATGGCCCGAATGGTTCCGGCAAAACGAATTTTAGCATCGCTTTGTTTGACATTGTCAACCACTTGACACAAAAGGAAAAGAAACCAGACTACTACCAAAACTTTGTTTATGGCGGGAAAACAAATCTAATCGTGGATTTTGAATATACGTTCAAGTTTGGAACTCAAATTGTATCGTACAATTATTCCAAAAATGCTTCTGGTGTGTTGCTGAAAGAGTCTCTTTTCGTTAACAATTCAGAAGTCTTTAACCGAAACAATGTCTCCCTGTCGCTTGATGAAAAACAATTTCCAATCAACAAGGACGCTAAGCAAAATCTACAGATGAATGCGAATCATATTTCCATCGTAAATTATTTGCTTACATCTTATCCGCTATCAAAGGATCATTTCCTCATCCGTTTGCGTGATTTCGTCAATTCCATGCTGTGGTTCAGATGCTTGAAAGTTAATGAATACATGGGGTTTGATAATACTTCCACGATGCTTGATGAATACATCATCCAAAATGGATTAGTTAATGATTTTTCCAACTTTCTTATGAATGTTAGTGGACAAAAATTTAACTTCGTTCCGACAAAGCCTACAGATAAAATATTGCTCTGTAAAATTGACAATGGGGTGGTTGCTTTTGACCTTATCGCTTCTACTGGTACTCAATCATTAATGTTACTCTATTTTTGGTTGAAGAAAATGGGTTCAGCCTCCTTCGTGTTCATTGACGAGTTTGACGCATTCTATCATTTCAAATTAGCGTTTGAAGTATGCAAACAATTATTCAACCTGCCATGCCAAGTGTTTACGTCTTCTCACAACACCTATTTGATGACAAATGACTTGTTGCGTCCTGACTGCAACTTCATTCTACAGGACAATAAAATTAAACCTTTGCAGGCATGTACAGACAAAGAATTACGATTTGGACATAATATTGAAAAACTATTCCGTGGAGGTACATTTGAAATATGATACTACTTATATTTGAGGGAAAGGACGACAAAGTCTATTTTGAGTCCATCAAACGACTCTTTTTCCCAGAGAAAGAAGAAACCTTTGTTTGCACGTACAAGAGTAACATCTACTCTTTGTACAACAAACTGAAAGCACACGATGCTATTAACGGTCAATTAGAGGTTGACACGGTCTCTGTGCTGAAAGAGATACTATTGGAGAAAGGCGATGATACGTTGAAAGAGATTCGTGAAGATGAGGTCTCTGAAATATATCTGTTCTTCGATTATGATTTTCAAGACAACAGATGTCCCATAGAAGAAAACAATAGGAAACTGCAGGAAATGTTAAGTCTTTTCAATGACGAAACAGGCAATGGTAAATTGTATATTAACTACCCGATGGTCGAATCTTTACGTTACACGAAGGAATTGCCTGACAGCGATTATTGGAAATATACAGTGACACTACAAAAATGCAAAGAGACGAAATTCAAACGACAAGTGAGTGATTTCTCGTATTATGGTTCCAACGATTACCTTGTTGTCAACAATGAAAAAACAGTTGATCTGCCTAAATTGAAAGCTGCCAAAATGAATTGGCTACATCTCGTGGTTATGAATATATCTAAGTCGAACTATATTTGTAATGATAAAAATGAATTGCCAAAAGAAATGATTACGCAACAAAAATTGTTTGATAATCAGCTTTCTAAATATATCATGGAGGATGAATGTAAGGTCTCCATCCTTAATTCATTCCCCATTTTCTTATTCGATTATTTCGGAGAGAAAATAGTATTGGGACTAGTTTCATCAGATTTATAAGCCCGATAAATACACTGCCTCTTCAGTGAATTTCTTAAAGCTATGTTCTTTGTGGCATGTTCATATTAGCCAGAAATGGGTACCTCCCCTCATTAAAGCAAATTATTCTCTCCCCAAACTCGAAATAGTTTTCATCGCTTAGTTGAACTTTCTGCCATATAAATAGTATCTTTGCATATAGATGACACTTAATCTCATCATTAATCATCACCCGTATCATGCCCGAAAAACTTCCTATAAAAATACAATCTGGTGAAATCGTTGAGGCTTCCGCCCCCGTCATCATCTCCGCTAGTCGGTCGACGGACGTGCCGGCGTTCTATGCGCAGTGGTTCATCAACCGATTGCGGGCGGGTTACTGCGTGTGGTACAATCCGTTCAACCAGAAACCAATGTACATCTCCTTCCAAAACTGTAAGGTGGTGGTCTTCTGGACGAAAAACCCTCGTCCGCTGCTACCATTACTGCATGAACTGGATGAACGGGGCATCCATTACTACTTCCAATTTACCTTCAACGACTACGACCGTGAGGGCTTCGAACCGAATGTTCCTAGCGTGGATCAACGGGTGGAGACCTTCCGCCAACTGTCGGAACTGATCGGTAAGGAACGTGTTATCTGGCGCTTCGACCCGCTTATCGTTACCCCTGAACTATCTCCCCGCGACCTACTTGTGAAGGTGTGGAACCTCGGCAACCGACTGAAAGGATTGACCGACAAACTGGTCTTCAGCTACATCGATATCCTTGGCTACCGCAAGGTGCAAACCAACCTCGTGAAAGATTCATCTCACTTCTCGAAAGAGACCATCGAACAGGCTGAGTTCTCACTCTCTCAGATGCATGAGATTGCCGACGGACTTGCTAAATGCCGCAACCGTTGGCATGAAGAGGGCTGGGACCTACAACTGGCTACTTGTGGCGAGAAAATCGACCTCGATCAATATGGTATCGAACATAACCGCTGTGTCGATGGCGAATTGATGAAACGATTATGGTCCGACGATAAGGAACTGCTCTATTACCTCAGCTACGGCAAATTACCTGAACAGGATAGCCTCTTCGGACCCGATTTTAGTCGTCCTGCTTTGTCTCCCGAAAAAATGAAGGATAAGGGTCAACGCCTGGCTTGTGGTTGCATGATGAGCAAGGATATCGGTATGTATAACACTTGCAGCCACTTCTGCATCTATTGCTATGCCAACACATCGAAAGAGGTGGTGGAGAAAAATAGAAAGAGACATAGCGGAGAGTCGGAGAGCATCATAGAATAGTTACCCATAAAAAAGCACCGAAGGATTGCTCCAACGGTGCTATTACCCATAGAAGAGAGAAACCTATTTCTCTTCCGTTATCATAATTTTTTTCACGGAATCACCATACTTCACAGAGTAAACACCACGGTTCAGTTTCACGCGTCCCTGTCGAAGGTTAGGGTTAGTGTAAACCACTCTTCCTAACATGTCATACACCTCGACCTCAGTAGTTTTTGTGAATTGAAGAACCAATGCGTTACCCTCCACATAAATGGTGCCATCCGCAGATACTAGATTAACAGATTTCGTCAAAGTCGAATCTTCTGGTTCCTGAACCATTTGTGAGCCATTGAATACACTAATCGGATCATCATAACTGAATGGACAGTTATAATCCGTTCCCTTATGTACCAACAGTTTACCACCATTCGTCTTGAATCCAGGTCGCAGTTGGATGGAATTCTTTGCCACGAGGGTCAGTTTGCCACCGTTCACAACCACATCTCCACTTTCGTAGTGGGAAGTCACGCCACTGCCCACGACTATACTATCCGCAAGAATATCCCTGTTATATTTGACGTTTTCATCTTGCATATAATTCATCGAATGCATCACGTATGGTTTGTAATTATGCTTAGAGATGTACACTGTATAAGGGAATGTCACATCCGTAAAGTCGACGGAATCAGCGTTCTCTGCCACAAGAATCTGGTCGCCCGACAAACTGCTCAACACAATCTTACAACCATCGACTCCATTTGTGTTCACCGTGACGGTAGAACCATTTTTGACAATGGAAGGGTCGAAACAAGCTGGCGTTTCAGTATAGATCTCCATGCTTGGGTCTCCGAAATAATGATACATATAAATCATTATAGAATCGATTATAGCCGTGTCTCCCAGCATCTCCACCATCTTAAACTTACCCTTCTGCAACACTTCACCCATTTCGTAGCAAGGTTCCCCGTTATCCATTTTCCTTGTATCCAAGAACCACTGAGGATAGTCATATTGCCCGATATTAGCTCTAATGCCAGGATCTGGGTAGATTGTATTAAACATACCGATGTTCAATGCCTCATTCCACAAGAAATGAGCGGTCATCGACGCAGCCACGACACCCACGCTACCTCCGTCTTCCTTCCTCAACATGGATTCGGCGAAACAACAAGGTTCGCCGAATGAACCTGACAAACAGGTCTCACTATACACGACAGGCAGTTTGTTTCCATTCGCCAAACCGGAGACGTCAGTGACCGTAAACCCATGCCAGCCATCCGTGCCGCCATGTCCGGAATATAGGAGATAAAAACGGCCTTTGTTTATCTCTTCAGACAGCGACGCATTGGTAGCTTGCCATACACTGGGATCCTGGAGATCTTCCGATACCAGATAGCCCTGTTGAAAGCAATAATCCATATATTGCGTAGGAAGAGTTCTGCCATATATATACTCTCGATTTACCGTTTTGCCCCAACCCATCATGTAATTACGGATAAGCTCCGAATTAAGCAGGAAATAGTCATTTTGTATGCCATCACCGTTTTCATCCACCACATCCTCCGGAACCGTATAATGTGTGGATGTGTTGTAAAACGCCTCATCCTCCACAGGATACCTTTCGTAACTGATGATTTTATCAACCACGACACCAGCCTCGTACTCATTCGAGACGGATATTCTTCCATGAATCATGTCAGGACGGAGTATGCGCAGAGGCGAACTCAACGTCGTGTATGGTACATCGGACAAAAAATAGGGGACACCAAAATATTCCTTGGCATGTTCACATGCGTAATGAGCAGCTGGTACATCTTCGTTATCTCCGAAAATCAGCAAATACTTAGGTGCAACCTCATCGTACATCTTTTTTATCTCAGAAAGGACCTCATCACAATCTGTCCACGATGGTTTGGTCAAAACGATGCAATTAAAACCCTGAATCGTTTTCCACCGGATAAGTTTTGCGACAGCCGTGCTGTATTTATCTGTGGTTACAATCAGATAACCATTTGCGCCTCTTACGCTTGAGCTATCAACCATAGGTGCAGGATGAACCATAGGTAGCCCGTAATCGCTTGGATTACTCACCTGTCCGTTCATGCCCGAATCGCCCACAGAGGCGTTTACGGCCATAGACAAAGAAAGTAACAATAAAAGGACTAATTGTTTCATGATATAATAATGCTATGGTTATTTCTTCAAACTTTGCATCTCTGCCTTCAACGCTTTGTTTTCTTTTTCCAGTTGAATCATATGCAAAGTCAACTCCTCAATCTTCTCTAACAATAGGTTCGTCATCTTAGAGAGGCTGATGCCATCCTTCTCTATCTCCTCAGCCGAAGGAATACCTGGCAAATGCTTGTTCTCATTGACATATGCCTCTACCTCCGACAAGTCTTTCAAATCATAGCCTTCCTCAAAAACATAGTCGGCCACATCATTTATCTTTACAGTGATATCATTGGTTTTAATATCACTCGCGTCGATGCTAGCCACCTCGATGTCTCCTTTGCACAAGATTTTGCCCGAAACCTGCATCTGCACATTTTCATCGACCTCATTGGTTCCTATGCCCACCTTGCCGTCGATGGAAAGCGTGGTTGCCTTGATACTTCCCCTTTCGATATTGCTTCTTGGGCCTTGGAACATAATTGTTGGGGTATAATTATCCCCTGACATGATACTTACACCTAATGGAACTTCGTTATTCGGATTTATAAATAGTTCATTATACACCCTAAGAGATCCTCGTACATTTACTATTGAGTCGAAATTCACAGGACCTCCCATGAAAGAGAACGAAGAGGCTTTGAATTTTCCTGCAATGGTCTGCATATCTCTTCCGCCGAAATATATGGTTGGAGTCATATCCTCCGCTGAAACCCGCACATGATACGGCGCACCTTTTATAGGGAATATGGTCAACATATCATGCAGGGAACATTCGCCCATCACGCTTAACGTACTATCAATGCGAACCGAACCGCCTATGAAATTGAAATCATTGGAATGGAAATTCAAAGGCATTAACGTACCATATTTCGATAAAGAGGCTATCGCAGGTATGATAGTTCCATAACTCGTCTCATTACCAGATAGTTGAATGTGTTGTGCCGTGTCAGGTGTATCACCCGTATAACCTGTATATACAGAAAGAGTTTTATTCACAATCCCTCCATTCTCCATCAACGTGTAACCCTTAATCGTCACGTTCGCATCGAAAATGTTATTCTCTTCAAGATCTTGTGCATGAAGCGTAAAGAAACTTGAACATAACAAAATCGTTCCTGAAAATCTTTTTATATTCATGATTATAATAGTTAAAAAATAAGCAAATATATTAGAGTAATAGATAACGCAAATATATCAATTGTATCCATTCATTCCCAACAATAGGCAAGGAAAATGTTTTATTTCCAAACGTATATATTATAATACTTGTAGCTACTACAGCTTCTATTGCTATGCTAATACTTCGAAAGAGGTGGTGGAAAAAAATAGAAAGAGACATGGCGTAGAGT
Source organism: Paludibacteraceae bacterium (assembly GCA_045113275.1). Lineage (GTDB taxonomy): Bacteria > Bacteroidota > Bacteroidia > Bacteroidales > Paludibacteraceae > UBA1181. Next base: position 6,723 of record JBGUIU010000036.1, on the reverse strand, counting down.
CGGAGAGTATTATCAGTTAAGGAAGGGGTGTATGCCGTTTGCTTTGCATAAAAAACTTCCCATTAGTTAAACATAATGGGAAGCTTAAAGTGACCCCGGCGGGATTCTAACCCGCGATCTTCAGAACCGGAATCTGACATTCTATACAACTGAACTACGGAGCCTTCTTTTTTGGTTTTGCAAAGATACGTATTTATTACTAATTTACGAAACTTGTTTGGTCTGTTTGTGGAAAAATAAAAGGTTTACAGAAATATCAAAGATGCTCATCAAAGAACTATCTTTAACCTATATATTGATTTCAGTTGCCATATTTATCAGTTATCTGTTTTGTCTTGGGTTCCTCCGCATGAACAGAAGGAAATAAGCAGCAAGGGAAATAAATATTTCTTCATAAGATACATTCTGTTTATCGTAATTCTAATAGAGATTTACTTTTTGTGTTGCATATATAGGAATAAAACTGTGACATGGACATTTGTTTTGTGCTTCGAAAAAAGTTAACAAACAGGACAAATTTAACATATTTAATAATATCTTTGACAAGTTCAACTGGGGTGCAATTTGTCCCCCCTTTAATGGAAACTATTATAATCCCAAAAAAACATGAGAAGTCATGGGAAACAGATGCTTAAATTAAAGATGTCTAGCTTATGAACAATGGAAGGAATAAATGCAACAAGTTAAAAGAAATACGCAAGGTCATTGCGGATGCCAATGATATATATTACAATCCAACGCCATGCTCCAACAAAGGAAACTGCAAAGGTACTTGTCCTAAATGTGAGGCAGAAATACGCTACCTTGAGAATCAACTCCATCTTCGACAACAGGCAGGCAAGGCAATAAAGATTGTTGGCTTGGCTACTTCGATTCTGTCATTGTCGGCTTGTGAAAATCCACAAAACACAAACGTTAACACTGTAGATGAAGATACTACTGTTATTCCATTTGTGAATAGGGATGAATTTATTTATCAAGATGGTGAGGTTAGACTTCCTGATTGTTTTACAGATGGATGGGATTGTTTGACAAATATGGTTCCTCCTCCGCCCGCAGAATATAAACCAGAACTTGTTTCTAAAGAATTATTAGATCAAATAGAAAAAGATACCTCCATCTTTGTGGATGTTGATTATACAGCTTATTACAGAGATAAAGAGAATGGAGAAATAAGATTTTATAATGAGGTTCTAACCTATATTTATCGAAGTGAAGAATACAAGAAACTTACTGAAGGGGAGAAAACGAATCTCTGGTTCGGAGTCCAGTTCGTTGTGGAACGTGATGGCTCAATTACCCATCTAAATGTGAAAAAAAGTACAAATGCAAAATTGGATGAAGTGGTGTATAGAGCAATGGAACGAACTAGTGGAAAATGGCAGGCTGCCACTCGTTATGAACGAAAGGTTCGTAGCAGAGAGGCGCGTGTTATCGTTGTAAACGATTTGGATAAGACAACACCAGAGACAAAATTTTTAAGGCAGAATCTTAATTCATTTTGAAAAAAAACGCAAGGCTTAGATGTTAATCATCTATTCTGCCTTGCGTTTCCTTCTATTTTACAAATTTCCAAACTCTTTTGAATAGCGTATCATCTGATCTACAAAGTTTTCATCATATCGTACCTTGATGTCGATGATCTCTCCGTTTTTGTCTAAAACAGGTTCGTAGATTGGATTGACAAAACCCTTGTATGGAGCTAATTGCAACTTCTGGTAGCGTGACTTGATTTCTTTGTGCAACTCTTCATCTACCTTCACGCCATATTGCTCAACCATTTGTTTCGCACCGGCAAAATCACCTTCTGATTTTATCCTTTGTACTTCTGCTAACAACTTTCCGATCAGGGTTCTCATCTTCTCATAATCATTGATGACTACAAATGTCTTCCCGTCACGTTTCTTTAATTCGATGACATTCTCTTCTTGTCCTTTTTCATACACCCATCGTGCAATCATCTGTCTGTTGCGCATATGTGCCTCTTCTATGTTATTGCCAATCTCGATTCGGGTGAGCTGTGTCATCAATCCATTCATCATGTATTTGTAATACTCAGCTTTGTATGCATCCATATTAGGTAATAAGCCTAATTCAACTATCTTAGGATCTGCTGCGTAATACAAACCGAATAGATCGGCACGCGCTTCTTCAATGGTGGCTCCATATACTTTCAACGTGTCCTGACTCACACCTGGTAACATCTTGCCTGATCCATGACCTAAACACTCATGTAAATCGGTGTGAAGATTATCTGATTGGAATCCATATTTCTCGATTAACTCGATCTCTTTCTGACTCCATACAAACTCTTCATTAAATCCATTTCCGATGCTTGCTTTATCGTAAGCCTCTGTGATGTTTTCTAGCGTGACAGACTTCGAACCATGAGTTTGACGAATCCAGTTTGCATTAGGAAGATTGATGCCAATCGGTGTGGCAGGATGACAATCACCACCCAACATGGCGGCATTGATTACTTTAGCTGTTACGCCTTTGCATTTTTCTTTCTTGAATCGTGGATCTATTGGAGAATGATCTTCAAACCATTGTGCATTGGCACATATTTTCTCTGTACGCTCTGTGGCTTCAAGATTCTTAAAGTTTACAACAGATTCCCAACTGGCTTTGATACCTAATGGGTCTCCGTATGTCTCAATGAAACCGTTGACAAAATCAACTCGAGAGTCTAAATCTTGTACCCATAGAATACTATATTCATCGAATGTGAGCAAATCACCCGTTTCATAATAATCGATAAGCGAATGGATAACACTCTTTTGCTTTTCGTTCTCTGCTACTTCAGCCGCTTTCTCCAACCAATAGATGATTTTCTTGATAGGCTCTGAATACATTCCATCCACTTTCCATACCTTCTCAACTAGTTTGCCATTCTCTTTTACTAATTTGCTGTTGAGACCGTATGATATCGGCATTGTATCGTTAGGATCTTTCATCGCATTGTAATACTCATCCACTTCTTTCTCTGATACCCCTTCGTAGTAATTGTTGGCAGAGTTCTTGATGACATCAATGCCTTCTTGTTGATTGACTCTTTTTGCATACAATGTAGAGTCAAATATTATAGGGGTAATCGTCTGTAACAATTTATCTACGGTTTTGTATTCGTTCAATGGAAGATGTTCTTCTGAGATGGAACGAACGATTTCTTCAAAATATTGCTGCGTGAAACCAGGAACAAACTTGTCTGTCGCATAATGATGATGAATACCATTTGAAAACCATACTCGTTTCAAATAGGTGTTTACTTCTTCAAAATCTTTACATTCTCTGTTGCCGTCGTAATGCAGATAGATGGCCTCTAATGTCTTACGAATGACAAGGTTGTATTTATTATTCTGATCATATAAAATATCTCTACCTTCGATCGCTGCTTGTGATAAATAATAGATTAGTTTCTTTTGTTGCAGACTTAGTCCTTCGAAATCAGGCACTTGATAACGTAACACTTCAATGTCAGCAAATCTGTCAACATGATAGTTAAACTCTTCTTTTGGTTCGGGCTTGTTCCCTACGCAGGATGTCATTAATATTGTAGCCATGGCTAATATGTTTATTTTATTATGCATAAGTATTATTGTTTTTATATTATCGATTCCTAGCATCTATGTTTTCTATAAAATACCAATCACCTTTCTTCAATTTAAAAGCATCGTAGGTGAAATCGGGACCATAATAGGACCGTATTCCTGTATATATCGGTTCAATAGGTGATAGATGGTCGAATATGATCAGTCCGTCATGTGAATTGTAATCTAAGGTCACTTTCCCTTCGGAATTATACTCCATCACAATTCTATGACATGCTTTTTTGCCTGTTTCCTTGAAAATCATCTTGCCCATTGTTTGTAATTGCCCGTTCTTGGAAAACTGAAGAGGTTCGATGACTTTGAAGTCGGTTGCTGCGTTTAGTCCCGACCAACCTAATGCAATGTAATAAGTCTCACGTTTCTTTTTCACTTTCAGTATCTTGTAATAGAGGGCTCCATACCAATGTTTGGCATCAATTTTCTTGTCTTCCGGTGGTAACTGAGGCATTGATGGTATGATCAATGGGGTAGTGGTGACCTCCCCTTTCGAATTATATTGAATGAAACCTCCGTATTGAAAGGTCTTGTCTTCCAAAGGAAATGACCATGTGTATATCTTGACAAGATGATCATCAGAATATATTTTTCCTAAATAAGGTAAAGAATCAAATGAATTATTAAATGAGGTAGGATCTTGTAATAATGAATCAATTCGGTTGTTTAGCTTTTTGTTGAGCTCTATTTTGATAGAGTCTATCCTACATTCTTTGATTGAATCGAATAACTGACGAATGTCAGAAATCGATTCACCCTTTATGATAAAGAATGGAACAAACAGCCAAACAATTACGATTAGGATATGTTTCATTGTTGTTATATGTTTTTATGTAGGAGTCTATAAATTCATTTACTCACCTTATTATTATCGAAGGATTGTCTTTCAAACTCTTGCCATAGTACATCATCTTTAGGAACTGGTGCTATGACTTCGATTTCCTGCTTGGAGACAGGATGGATGAATTTTATCATCCGAGCATGTAAACTGATGCCTCCGTCTTTGTTTGATCGGGCAAAACCATATTTTAAATCCCCTTTAATCGGACATCCGATATGTGCAAGTTGTGATCTTATCTGATGATGGCGCCCTGTCATTAAATCAATCTCAAGCAAATAGTAGTTGTCAGTTCTACCAATGACTTTATAGCTGAGATTGGATTTCTTTGAGTTGGGAACCCTTTCATCATATACAAATGTCTTGTTTAATTTTTCATTCCTTACTAGGTAATTGGTGAGATGATCTTCTTCTTTGGGAGGACAGTTCTTGACAATCGCCCAGTAATTTTTGCTTAAATTGTGTACTCTGAACATCTCATTCAGACGACTTAAGGCTTTTGATGTTTTAGCAAATACAACAAGTCCGCTGACGGGTCTGTCTAGTCTGTGCACCACTCCGATAAATACATTGCCGGGTTTGTTGTATTTCTCCTTTAAGTAGTCTTGAACAATCTCGGATAAAGGCTTGTCGCCTGTTTTATCACCTTGAACAATCTCGGAACACGTCTTGTTTACAATGATGATATGATTATCTTCGTATAGTACTTCCACAATTTATTTCGATTAATTTGTACGTTAATTTCTTTGTCTTACGGCTTCGTATATTATAATGCCGGCAGCCACCGATACGTTAAGAGATGATATCTTTCCGTTGATTGGAATCTGAACCATATCGTCGCATAGTCGTAAAACTTCAGGAGATACTCCTTTGTCTTCTGCACCCATTACAATCGCTACGGGGTCGTGAAGGTTGGCTTGAGTATAGTTGAGATTTCCTTTCTCTGTTGCCGCAACAATTCGTATGCCACATTTCTTCATGAATTTTAAAGCAGATACCAAACTGCTTTCTTTGCATACCGGAAGTGTGTGCAATGCTCCCGCAGATGTCTTTATCGCATCAGCATTGACAGAGGCACCGCCCTTCATGGGAATGATGATACTGTCCACTCCGGCACATTCGCAGGTTCTTGCTATTGCTCCAAAATTACGAACATCAGTCACTCCGTCTAGTACAACAAAAAGAGGAGATTTTCCCTCTTCATATAAAGAAGGAATCAGGTCTGCTACCAACTGATAGGTGGTTTGGCTAATAAAAGCGATGGCACCTTGATGATTTTTCCGTGTGTATTTATTTAATCGTTCACCTGGAACCCGTTGTATCTGTACGTGAGGAGTGTTCTTTAGCGCAGAAAATAACTCTTTTGCTAATTCACTTTGTAAATCATTTTTTAATATGATCTTATCAATTTGTTTTTCTGACTTGATAGCTTCGATGATGGCTCGAATACCAAATATCATTTCATTTTCTTTCATATCCTATTGTCTTCGTTATTCGTTTTTATTTATTGCTAATAAACCTTCTGGCAACTCCATCTGAATGGTTTTGTCATCATCGTTTATCTCTCTTATATAGTTGTCACATGCAGGGATGATGAACTCTTCCTCTTTATCATTCTCAATCAAGAATAGAATGTTTTCTGTCTCATCATCGATGTCTGTAATTTCACCTAAGAGTTGTTGGTTGGTGTCATATACTTTATATCCGATGTAGTAAGTAGCTCCCTCGATTTCTTCTCCGCCGATTTCTTCAGGAAGAAATTTCTTTTCAATGTACAATGGAGATTTCACTAAAATCTTTGCATCGGTCTCATTGTCGATTCCTTCAAATTTAACAAGTGCTACCTCATCATTTTTGAAACGATAGTCCTCGATGAAGAAGGGGACGAGTATTCCGTCTATCTCACATATAAAATAGGGGAGTTCTAGCTCATCAAATATATCTGATGTAAAGGAAAAGGCAAGTTCACCTTGTAACCCGTGAACTTTTTGTATTTTCCCAATTTGTAGCACACTCTCTTTTGCTATCATACTCTTTACAGATTTTTATATATGCAAAGATATGTTTTTTGCTTCTTATATCATATTATTTTTACTATAGAACTCACTTTTAGTTCGGGATTTCTCTAAATGTACATTAAATTTATTAGTAGGGAATCGTTATTATCGAATGATAATCGTTAATCTATGGTGAATAAAAAATCAATATGTGAGGCATTAGATATGATATAATTTCCATAATTTTCAGAGGGCTCTCATTTGATCGGGAACCCTCTGAAAT
>JBGUIU010000035.1:0-2207 GCA_045113275.1 Paludibacteraceae bacterium | reverse complement strand
AATAGAACTGGGAAAATGGACACTGCAACTCGGAGAGCAAGTCATCAACGACGCTCAGCTGGAGGATTGGCGGAATATTCCGCAGCTAGCCGACTCATGCGGCATAGCAGTTTATACCACCCGATTCTCATTGGAAAAGAATGCCACAAAATACGTTCTCGATCTTGGTGAAGTCTACTACACCGCTGAAGTTAGCATCAATGGCAAGGCTGTTGGAAAACGCATCTGGAAACCATTCAGGTTCGACATTACAGACTATGTGCAGAGCGGAGAGAACGTCCTGGAAATCCGCGTGAAAGCATCTGATTATAACACGAAGGTTCGGCGTGGTCGTGAGGGCGATGCCACATTCTCCTCCATAGCGAACTCGGGGCGCATGGCCAACGGACTGAAAGGTCCGGTCTTGATTCTCTTTGAGTGATTACTAGAAAAAATGTATGTCTTTAAAAACAAAATGTTTCAAAAAGGCACCAGAACTCATTGGTGACAGTAAATGAGGCGAACAAGATATTTTAGTCGTTTTTTATAAGCAGTTATTTTAGAAAGGTAAAAATTACTTCGAGTGCAAATACATAAAAAATCCGACATCTTTCTATTTCAAAAGAAATATATAGATAAAATCGTGAATTCTTTCTATGTCACAAACCGTGAACGCAGGAACCGTAATGTGGTCACATGCTCATAGGCTGATTCTGAAGCCCATGTTAAAGACTCCGGCGCAACCGTAGCCCAACTCTGAGAAGAAGTTCAACCTTTCACCTCCTACATTGATGCCAAAGGCCGTCAGTTGATAGGAAGGGCGCCACACAATTTCGTCCGTCTTTTCCAGCATTTTCGGCTCCGCCTCGGCATAGCCGCTATCATACACAGCGACGGAGAACTTGGAGTGACGACGCATCATACCCGCCGCAATTTGCGAATAAAACTGACAGTGAGGGAAATGTTTCCACGTGAGTTTTACCGATGGCATCACATAGAAAATCCCAACCTTCGCATCACCCCATGGCGCAGGACTATCTGACGATTCCTCTGTCAGGAGGCTATTGGTTTCCTGGTAGCTGCTGTTCTCGTAGCCTCCCGTTGCGCGTCCCCAACCTGCCATGATGCCGACTGCCCAGCGATTGTTCAGACGATAATGGTACTGCAGACTCAACGTCAGAAATGATTCTCCGATCACATCGAAGCATTCCCCTTCATATTCAAGATGATATTTGTCTAGATAGGGAGCCTTCAAATTGTCAAAGACACGGTCGGTCATATTCGGTCCTAATCCGAAGCTGACGTTCAGTTCGTGATGAAACCTCACGTCTTTTCCCCTTTGACCATCCGGTTGCGCTTTCATCAATTGCGGAAGAGTCATCAAAGCCGCGATTGCCAGAATCAATCTGATTTTCATATATTTGGTTACGTCTTTTTTCTATGGCAAAAATACAAAATAAAAATAACTTCTATACACGAACCGCTCGAGCTTTATACATTATTAATCCTAGTTTGTTTTATTTGTAAGTTCCTCCCCTCTATAACTACGATTCAAAAACTCCCCTCCGGAAGGGAGTAAGGGAAGTAACTATGACAATGACGATGACGATGACAATGACGATGACAATTACGATGACAATGACTATGACAATGACGATGACGATGACAATGACGATGACAATTACGATGACAATGACGATGACAATGACGATGACAATGACGTTTATTTGTACACAGAGACACAGAGTCACAGCGTTTTATTATAAGGAAAAGATAACGATGAGGTGTGAAAATCTCTAGAGATTTTGCTGAAAAATGGCACTTTTGCCATGGTAAAAATGAATAATTCGCTATAAAATCTCTAGAGATTTTGGCAAACCTCTTTAAGACCTCATATTTTACATCTTACTTCTCACCTCTTACTTCTTACATGTAACTCCCTACCTCTTATATATGTGTCAGTGGTGTGTCAGTGGTGACAATAGGACAGACACGCTTCAGCCCTTTATTTATCGATGGTGTGCGGTGGTGTCAGTCTTAAACATGATTATTTCTGTTTGCAAATTTTCGAAGAAATAGTAAATTTGAGGGCATTTGCGACAGATTCTGAAAGGTTTTTACTGTTTTGTCGCAGATAGGGTCGCATGTCGCAACAACTTTGAGAGATATTGGGAAAAAATGATACGGCCTGAGGGAAATCGCTATAACTTTGCTCTCAGAAACAACGA
>JBGUIU010000034.1:0-2273 GCA_045113275.1 Paludibacteraceae bacterium | reverse complement strand
GAGAAATTAGACGGTTTTTACGCGATATATGGGGAATGGATGTCCTAAATTATAGATTTCCTACCTAAACTCCACGGAAGTTGTGATTAACACAACATATCCTGACGGACATACCGAAACACTTTTTACCCCTCTTGCACCTTATGAAACACCGGAGGCTTTGGATCGTATCTGCGAAGAGTATAATCGTGTCATCGGAAATGTGGAACTGGAGCCGTTAATTGCAATACCGATTTTTATTCATGACTTCCTGTGTATCCATCCTTTCAATGACGGTAATGGCAGGATAAGCAGACTTCTGACAACGCTTCTTCTTTACCGTAGCGGATTTTATGTAGGCAAATATATTTCTTTAGAGGCTAAAATAGCCAAATATAAAGATCTTTATTATGATGCTCTTGCCGCATCGCATGTCGGCTGGCATGAAGGACAAAATGATCCTATTCCGTTTGTAAAATACCTGCTTCGTATGATTCTTTCAGCTTACAGAGATTTTGCAGACAGATTTGCGATTGTTGAAAACAGACGCTCTGCTTTAGACATGGTGAGAATGGCAACACAGAATAAAATAGGCAGATTTAAAAAACAGGATATCAGAGAACAATGTCCTTCGTTAAGTATAAGCTCAATTGAAAGTGCCCTAAGAAAAATGGTTGCATCCGGTGAATTAAAGCGAGAAGGAGCCGGAAAAAATACCTGTTATTTCCGACTTAAATTGTCATAACTTTTTTTCCATTTAGGAACGCAGCGCGTTCCAAATTGACATGGACTCATTATCGGTAGATTTTAAGAGTTGTGTAAGATAACGACAGTCGGATATGGTTTCCCTGAGATGTATCCAAATTTGACACTTTGCTGTTATAATCTTAAAAAATATTGTTAATCTGGCTAATTACAATGAACTGACTAACAAGACCATAAAGACGGGGTGTTAAGGATGAACAAAGATCCTTTCAAAGACTACTTCAGAGAAGAAGAGCCAAGCAAGAGAGACAAGGGCTATGCCTGGCATACAGCCATTGGTTTGCAGGCTGTTGATGGGTTGAAGACATCTGATTACCTTATGCATACTGCTGTCCGCAATATCGAGGGCGAGATTTCCTTTGAGGAAGCTAATAAGCTTCTTCAGAACTATTACGAAGAAAATCCCGTGCGTGCTACAGGAGATCGCACCGAGGAAGCAGACAAGGTTGCAGCCAGAATAGCCTCTCTTTTATCAGAGAGAGCTTTCAGTTTTACTCCGAACGAGTATCTGTCCATTCACCGAAAGCTGTTTACCGGCATCTATTCTCACGCAGGATGCATCCGCGATTACAATATCACAAAAAAGGAATGGGTGCTGAACGGTGCAACAGTCCTTTACGGCAGTGCCTCAGAGCTAAGTGCGACGCTGGAGTATGACTTATCTGTAGAAAAGAAGTTTTCCTATAAGAATCTTTCAATGGATGAGATCATTCAGCATCTTGCGATTTTCGTTTCGAGACTATGGCAGATTCACGTGTTCGGAGAGGGCAACACCAGAACAACAGCAGTGTTCTTCATCAAGTACATGAGAACGCTCGGATTTGATGTGACTAACGACATTTTTGCCTTGAATGCATGGTACTTCAGAAACTCCCTTGTACGGGCTAACTATAATGATCTGAAAAACGGCATCCATGAGACAACGGAGTATCTGGAACTTTTTCTGAGGAATCTGCTACTGAACGAGAAACATCCTCTTTATAACCGGACATTACACATTAGTGGAACATTCAAAGTACCGGAAAAAGCGAACATTGGAGAGCAAAAAGCGAACATTGGAGAGCAAAAAGCGAACATTGGAGAACAAAAAGCGAACATTGAAAGAGTAAAAGCGAACATTGGAGGCTCGTTTACGGAAAAAACTGCTTCTAACATATGCAAATTATTGGAGACGTTTGGCTTCCAGACAATCTTTGGAAGAGTAGATGTTCAGAATGTTCTTGGTCTTAAACCGACAAGAAGTACAGAACTGCTTGCTGAAATGACAGAAAAAGGATTTATCGAACCTGTGCCTGGTTTTGGAAAAGGAAAGTACAGATTCAGAAATCAGCAGGGCTGAAACGAGGAATCTAGCTGTGCTCACTATTGAAGGATTTGGCACATGCATGTGCCAAACAACAATAAAAGGATAAAAGGTGAGAAAGTACCAACATCAGTTTCACATGACGGACAAAATTACAAATTTAACAGCCGACATCTGTGAGCTGTTAGGACAGATCAAAATTCTGTCTAATGGAAAATTCTCTCCT
>JBGUIU010000033.1:0-13030 GCA_045113275.1 Paludibacteraceae bacterium | reverse complement strand
ACCAATTTTCATTGGAAAGCAAAGTCTGCGTTCATATATATACACGAATAGACACAATGCGATCATTACCATCGCATAAGCCAACACACATTTCTTTATTATCGCAGTATAATTCATAACAATGAAATTTTTATTCTCCTAGTGCTTCATTCATTGACATCGTAAAAGAAAAACATAGTGACGTTCTTGTTGGTCACCGTCTTGGAGATGCGCTGGCCCATGGCGTCGTAGGTAATGCTTTCCTTCATGGATGTTAAATTAAGTTTATTTTCTTAAGTTAGCATCCATTTTTAGGAAACTAACAACATAACGAGAAAACATAGTTTGTTTTTCATCCTCTTTATTCATCATTAACACCTCTAAAAAAATATCTTACATTGTCTCCACATAAAAATTGGGTTTCTTCATCTGTAATAATTAGGAACGCTGAATTTTCAGGATTAGGAACAATACACGAATAATTATGAGAACGTACCAACCAATTATCAAGCATCGAATTTGTACCAACCTTAGGATCACGATGACAGAGGAACATGGTATGTGAACTTTCTGGTGATGGTTTTATATTCCCTATATATAGCGAATCTCCTTCTATTCTATATTCACAATATATCTCCACATGTGTTGGATAATCCACACAATGAGTACAATTTAAATCTGCTATAATCACTAATGACGTATCTGAAATTATTTCCAATGTGAAACCTGAAATACTCCCACACATCTCATAATTTTTAAATTTTAATTGAGAGAGAATAGAAATACTATAACATAGGAAAATTATAAACATTATAATTCTTCTCATAACCATTCGACAATTTAGGTTCTTTATTGATCACTGTATACCATAACGTTTATCGTATTTATTCGTATTGTATTTTTCATATTTTACTAAAGCACGAAAATATAACATTAACGATCTATGTAAATAATAATACTTATCTGATGGCTTTAGTTTATTATTTATAGTCGCGTGAAAAAACATGTCTTGGGCTGACTTTAGTCTTAAACTTGGATAAACATAATTCATCTCAGTATTGATTTCCCTTTTCATGTCCCGTATAACCGAAACGATAATCATCAGCATTCCAACTCCTTCCCGGCTCCGTCATACCAAACGGATAGATTTCTTAATTTAGCAAATGGGATTTACTTATGGGATGTTTTCGATGCCACCTTTTGAGCCATATTTTACTTCTCGGTTTGAAGATGGCCTTATGATCGTACGAAATTTCGTAAGGAAGCCAGAATGCTGATCCTGGTATAGCTTGCAATGTCCTCCCCTTAACAATAAATTTAGCAATATATTCCTGACAACTTTCAAGTAATATTGTTAACAAGCCATCAGAACAATACTCATTTTTAAAAAATGCAGCATGAGAGCAGTTATATTCAATCACAACCTTATCCTTCTCAAGATTACTATCATACAATATTTCTTTCGTAGATAAACTATCTTTCACATAACCTTCATAAGAATTTACATACAAGGAATCATTTATGAACACACTATATTCTGGAGACAAACAACCTAAGGAATCACCATAAGAATCCATAAAAAAATAACCTATGTTAACTCGTCTCTTCTCGTCTTCTGAAACACGACCTCCGAAGGTAAGAAGTTCATAATCATCAGAAAAATAAAGAATTAATGTGTCTTCAACAACACTGTATCGATAATCGTTTCTTACCATATAACGATAATGAGATATCGGTATGCCAAATAAACCATATACGTTACATGTCTTCTCTTCTTCATTGAAATTCAATTGGAATACATACGTTTTACATACATACGTTTTACTGAAATCAAAATCCTTTGCTTCCGCCTTGAATAGTATTATAAACAATAATAAACACAACTGTCTTATTCTCATTTGCTCTCTTTATTAGGATCATAGTAATATGTTTTACCTTTATATCTTACTGCTGATCTTTTTCGATTAACCGTATTTTGAAATCCTTTATCTATTGCATCCTCCAATTTAGAGCATCCTGACCGTCCGTTATTAAAAAGATTTATAAATATGTTTTCTAATTCTTTCATATACTCCACATTACGTTTTTCTTTTTTAATAGATGAATATGGAGATTGTGTGTAATCACCTTTTTTCTGTCCAAATGTATCCCCCCATCGGGCACAGCTTCGCCGTTGTCAGTAACAGAGACTGACAAACATTGGAAACCGTTCATTCACAAATATATCAATTATTAAATAATTTTCTTTCCGACTATTGTTTTTTTAGAAGAGATCAAAAAAATCATCTTCTAGGATTTCTACAACCTTCAGTTAAAATTGAGAGAATTTATACCCAAACAATCATGGCGATACGACGAACGTCGCAGGGAGTACACATTGTTTACCCACTTCATCCCATGGGATAGGTCTATTCTCATCTTTTAATTCAACTGAAAAATGATGAAGGCAATTGGCAATCTCTTCCGAATAGACATTAACCGATACCTCATCCAACTCCTTCCACTCATTCAAAGCCTCCTCGTAATATTTTATATTGACTATCTTATAGTCATCTATTTCAAGTCGTCCCTCATAAAAATAAAGCATAAAATTAACCTTGATCTTCTTTTCCTTCTGTAAACCATGATCATACAATGTAAATGTGTTTTTTAATCCATCCTCTCCCTTAAAGAAGATATGTGCCGTTTTTATGAATCCAGCTATGGATTTTAATTCTTTGGTCTTTATATTTTTAATAGCAGATTGTTGATCCTTACTAAGTGTATAACAATAAAAGCGATAAGGAGCCTGCGCGCTCTTTAAAATTAATGTGTCTTTATTCAACTTCAATAGAGAATAAGATTTTCCCCAAAATCGAATTGTATCACCTAAGATTTCATACTCATCACTTCTAAAGATATCGTGAGAAAGCATCGTATAACAATTCTCAGAATATTCATGAGGAGATTCTCTGACACCATTGTTCATGTAATATTCCGTCACACACAACCCATTAAAATAGAGTCCCTGTGCCGCTGATGGATCATTATATGTATCAATACAGAGAGAATCTGAATAGACTTCCTGCAAATCCCAATACTTAAACGTAAGAATAGAATTGTATTCTTTCGCTTCAATAAAAAGAATAGAGAATATTACAATCAGTAAATAAGTTAATTTCCTCATAATCCAATCAAACCGTTTCATATTACACTAATGCACCTCCTCTCTCCTATTTATCTATCAACTTCTTTCCCCTGAAATAATATATACTATAATACTTTTTTTAACAATCCGATTCATCATTTCTTATCTATCAGAGAAATCGAATCATCTCCATCAGAAATAAAATTCCGTTCAATTCTCACCTTCTTCATCTCCGTACAAGCATTGAACTCAGGGGAATACATCTGCTCCACCTTGGCTGGATTAAGCACATAATCGCCTTGAGTGTAAGGGACTAGCTCTATCGTAAACTCATAGACACCCCGATTCAGTTTCGAGCAGAAGATGTTCGTATGCTCTTTGTAGTATTCTCTATGTACCTCATTGTTTTCCCAGCTCTGTTCCTTGCTCGCATAAGTACATCCTGCAGGGATCGGCACATGAATCAGAACATAATCTGCATCCTTCTCGACCGTCACCACCACATTCATCTTCACTCGCTCGCTTACCGTCAAAACGGAATCGGAGAAGCTGGTTTGGATGGAGAATCCTGTTCCCTTTGCCTTAACAGGACGATCCCAATAGGTGGATGAAACAGACAGATAGGCAGGTGATGTGCCATTCTGAGAGACGGAAACTACTCCATTTGCAGGAACTTTCCGTTCATACGGGAACTGATCTATCTCCTCCTGCATAGCACCGGAGAAACGCACTATCTTTTTGCCCTCTCCCAGGCTTTGCTTCATGTCATCCGACAAGGTGCGGAGAATCATGGCCGACTCGTACGTGTTGCGCCAGTGGGAGGTACGGCTAAGCGTTTTCTGGTTGTAGAAATAGTCGCGTATCTTCTGCCTCTCATCTTTAGAATCCCTGAGCGAATCGGCTTGTAGGATGCGATAAACCTGCAACGTGTTCATCATCTCGTTGCTATACACATATCGGTCATTCTTAAACCGGTAATAGACAGCCCCCTTCATCGTCTCTTCGCGATACCTATTCAACCATTCGTAATCAACCGGCAAGCCACATTTCGCCTTGAGTTCAGCCAAGTCCAAGCGCTCTTGGAGCGTCAAATTTTTCACAGTATCCAGTTTGTTCACTAGGGTCTGATAATCCATCTTTACACCTAACGAATGGAGCACCGTCAATGCAAATAGCTTATCAGTGGCTGATCTGTTTTCGTCAATTAGCTCTTTACATGACTCTATCGTTCTATCCTTTCGGAAGTCGATGTGATATTTTTGAAGTGTCTCTACAATGTAGCGGCTGATCCAATATCTTGACTCGTCGAATCTCCACCAGCCCCAAAGTCCATTCGGCAGCTGACTATCCTTCAATGTCTGTACAAATTCCGCGATCTTCTTCTCATTCGCCTTGCGCTGATGTTTCGTGATGTTCGGATTCTGATTGGCTGTCATGAAACCAATCAGTTTAGAGGTGGTTTGTTCATTGCATCCGTATGGATAATGCGTCAGCATGGAAACCTCGTCCTGTAACAAATCAGACTGTGTACTCATCACACGGATTGTCACGCTATCCGCCTTTTCCGACTGAAGTGACATCTGCAACGTATCACGCAAGATAGCGAAACGTCCATCGGTACAAGCAACGCCCTGTGGGATTATCTTCACCTTCCGTCTCTCTCCATCATTGAAACGGTTCTCCGAAACGAATTGATAGACTACAGAGAGCGAATCTCCTTGGGCTGCCAATCGGAGTGTATCTGTCAACGTAGTAGCGCAACGGTGTGGATGGGAAGAGATCAAAGAGTCGTTCACAGAGAAGGAGCTGGTCAACTGCACTGTGTCTTGTACATAGTTCATCACCTTGCCACGTGCCATGCAGATATCCCCCTGCACCAGGAACTCAGGCAGGTATAATCTGGCAGAGAGTGGCACAAAGGATTTGATGGAACCCTCGGCTGAACCGGTAGCAATATATTTCTTGACAGGCGCATCTGCCAAATAGATTGTCTGCCAACTGGTAATATTATCCGGGAAGGTAACCGTAAAGCGCACCTTACCCTCCTTGTCGGTTGTCAATGCCGGCTGCCAGAAACCTTGGTCGGAGAAGTGGGTACGAAGTGTAGTGCAACCCATCGACTCTATCTTATCTAAAGGATTAGAGTCTTTACTTCCTTTTCTTGTTTTTATGATGAGCACTCCATTCGCCGCACGACTACCGTAAATGGCTTTGGCTGCGTCATCCTTCAATACCTCCATCGAGAGAATGTCATCTGGATTAATCTTGGACAACGGATTATCAGCATTCTCCACGATAGGTTTCCCATCCACCACATAGAGCGGAGAGGAACTACCCGTCAACGTAGATACACCTCTGACTTGAATAGAGGAGGAAGCACCAGGCTGACCACTTACAGAAGTGACTTGCACTCCCGATGCGCGACCTGCCAAGGCTCGCTGTACGCTATAGCCCGCCTCTACAACTACGTGTTCATCCTCTAGTTCATCCGCATATAACCAACTTAAATCTTTGTCATCGTAATCATTCGCATAAACCGCTTTTTTAGGAAGGTCTTCCCATTTTATAGCAACAGAATCAGGCAAGGTCACAAACGAAAGAGGATCATTAATCAAAAGGTATCGGGACAACAATCTCTCCGCTTGATCAAAGGCAAGACTATCCTTCCACTCTCTGTCTCTGGTAGTATACGTGAGAAGATTACTCAAGCGATAAGCGAACGAATCCGTCATAATACAATCCTTCTTCGTATCAAAACGAACAAAGAAACGCTTATTCGACTCCACTTTTATTGAATCCAACCGATAGCAGGTGGTATCTTCATTCATCAAATAGACACGGTATAAACCCGCTTCAATATCATCAAACATCTGAAAATTCTGATGATTCCAGGATGTAGGTGTTGTCACTGCAGGTGACACATAGTTTTTATATGGAATCAATACACAACGATAAATGGGTTTATCTGATTGAATCTCCAGATAATTACCCGAATTCTTCTCCTTCGGATAATCTAGCAACAAAGCGCATACCCGCAACGACGCTTCCCCCGTTAGCATCGTCTTATCCATCTTCGTCTTCACTGGCATCTTCAATTGCCACAACTCATCATACAGCATGTTGTTATTAGTTCGATATTCTAAACTCAGAGAATGAGGATAATCCTTCTTTTTAGCCTTACGAGTTTTCAGTTGATTATATTTATCATCATACGAATAAACTAGATTGTGGTCCACCTTGATCTTTTTAATTACATCGAAGTACTTATTTATCCAACAAACCGAATCCTTTATCGGTCCGAAAAAATGAGACGAACGATCTATAGAGGAAAAAGTGCTATCCTCTCTTACAAATTTCCCCTCAGAAAACTTATCGAGCAACATGATATAAGGTTTCAATTGCTTCAACTCTTTCTTGGAAAGGTGATGTTGTTTCTCTTCCCGCTTCACGAGCGGAGAGGTCGTGTTGACATCAAGACTCAGAATCGTACGTTTATTGGCTTCGACTTTTACAGAGTCTATGGTATATTCCGCCCTTCCTGTTCTTAACCTAATGCGATGATATTCATTGGGTGTGATAGCAAAAGAAAAAGGAGTCTTTCTTGACATAATAAAACAAGGCACATCATCAATATATACGATATAAACATCCTGTACATTACCATCTTTACATAGAAGAGGTGAAATCTGCGTGAGTGAATCTACTGGATAGTAGCTATATCTATAGATGGAATCACGCTCAGGGTAAAGAATAGAATAGAACGTCCTCGTACTGATAGTAGAATCAAGGTTCTTCCATGAAGAAATATTGATACTATTTAAATAGGTATCACAATACTGAAACCAGGAATCTGAATTCGCATTCGGAAAATTACTATTCTCGATCGAAAACAACTTCGTCTCACTATAGTTTACCATCGGAATATCCTGACAAGTGCCTGAATAATTGAAGTTGGGTGATTTCGCATTGAACTGGCTATTGACAGCATAGGCGGTCACATCGGCCCCCTCCACAGGTTCTCCCTCCACATCGGTCACCTGTACCTCCATCTCACAACTCATGCCTGGAACAATCACTGACGGCTCATCCACTGCAATATGCAGTTGCTGCTTGCTTGGCACACGAACAACATCATCATATTCCATGACCTGTCCTGCCCAAAGGACATAGGATTTCAGGATATAAGATTTTTCCTTATTCCAAGGGAAGAAGGCTGGCAACTCCTTGTCACTGCCCTTAAAGATCAGTTCTCCATCTTCGACCACATAACACACCATCGGCAGGTGCAACAGATTGGTAATCATTGGAACGAGACTATCTCCCGATTTATGCCATTGCACAGACACCAAAGAGGAGGAAGAGGGAATCTCATATTTTTCTGAAACATGAGCCGTCTTGAAACAATAGCTGGCATAGGATGGCTCCACCCGTAGCTTGCAAGGCAATAGGGTGTCCAACAGATGTTTTTGGTTGCCAAAGGCATCCTCCACAAAAACAGCGGCTCTTCCAACCGTGTCTATGTCATTATATTGAGCCACCGCCAAAAGAGAATCTCGATCGAGTGAAATGGCTATGCTATGCTTTTCTGTGTAATAGTGCAGGTCGGACAATTTTTTCTTCTCCACCTTCCCATCTGGCATGGAAAGCGTCACCTCGGCATAGAACTGAATATTGTTCCCCTCCGCAATTGATGGAGGGAAAACAAAGGTCAAATCCTTCTCCCCATTGGTCACCTTACTTTGAGTGGCAAGTTCCTTGGAATAGTAGGAGCGCATCTCAAAAAGTGAATCAATACCCTTCAATTGGAGGGTAACCTTCACCAAGGCATCTGCAAAAGGAAGTCCGTTGGCATCCTTCGCCTTTACCTTCACACGAATGCTATCCCCCTTATAATAGTCGGACTGATCATACGATCCATCCAAAGTAGCATCATGCAAAACGTAATCCTCGTATGTGAAACCTCCCACTATTCCCCTTCCTCTTTTATCCATAAAAGAGACAAAGTATCTATTGTCCAACTGCAACTTCAGAGAATCGGTCAAAACGAAATCATAGGTATAAACACCATCGGCACAAGGTTCCAACCGTTTTTCCAGCCTATTAT
This sequence comes from Paludibacteraceae bacterium, assembly GCA_045113275.1. Lineage (GTDB taxonomy): Bacteria > Bacteroidota > Bacteroidia > Bacteroidales > Paludibacteraceae > UBA1181. The sequence continues at coordinate 4,820 of JBGUIU010000033.1, read as the reverse complement.
TAACCCTATTACCCAAAAGCATAACCGAAACAGGACGATTGTATCGATGATTCTTTCGGTAGATAAATCCCTTCACTCGGACGGTATCATTCGGTTTGTACTTCGGCTGACCAACTATCAGACCTGCGAACGTCTTATATCTTTGCTTTTTTTTGCCATATCCAACAACATTACTCTCATTCGATAACAACGCATGTTTACGTCGATAATCGCGCCTCGCGCATTTTTTCACCACTTTATAATAACGGGACCAATCCCAGTCTTGCAAATCATACAAGTCCATATACTCCCCCGTCTCGTAGTTATAATATTCCATGTATTCTTCGCGGTATGTATACTCATAGTGTTCATTATCTTCAAGGCGGTCAACTATTTTCGTACCCAAGCGGGCAAACTTAGCCAGATAACCAACTGGTTCATACTCTCTTATCGATACAACTGGATCTTTCACAACACGTCCTACCGTGATGAAAAACTTAGAAAACCAATTCCTTCGGATGGGCGAATTCACTTGCTGTTGTTTAGCTGGACCAACATTATAATAGAAGAGACTACCCTGATGAAGAATGCGCACAGCGGCTTTTTTATAATAACGTTTTTCTGCTTCATAGCGTTGGGTCTTAGCATTATAAGGAATCGTTTCCCCTTTTATAGAGACCTCCGCATCCGGCAAAACATGTCCCAGACTATCATACAAAAAGAAAGAGATATTCTCGTCATCTTTCGTTAAGGCAATTCGGAAGGGATAGACCGCACGATAAGCATAATAGATTTTCCGTCCCTTTAAACGAGCCAAGAGATAGTTGCCAGGGGCCATTGAATCTACCCTAAGTTCCAATTTTTTTAAATATGCATCTTCTACATCAAACTGAGCCACCAACATATTGCCATTCACAATCTTCGAGAAGACCTCATCGGAGATTTCAATCCTATCTGAAACATGCGAACACACCTCATCCGTCAATTCATTATTGAGACGAAAGACATAAATAGAACTTTTATAGTTCTCACTTATATTATTCGCTCCGAAGGTAGCTGTCCACGACACCCAAATCAAAAGGAGTAATGTAAAATTCCGCATAAAATCTTCTTTTGTTATAATTATAGTGGTTCTATCTGATTGATTATTATATACTCCTCAAATTTATATCTTTTTTGTTACATTTGTTCTCTCTTAATAATTTTCCAAGAAAATTAGTTCAAAATGACAACAGATCAAAAAAGAAGATTAACATACATCCTATTGTTCATAGCAATATTTACGATTGAGATACTCATAGCCCTATTCGTACATGATACGATTATCCGTCCGTTTATCGGTGATGTAATTGTAGAATGGCTTCTCTACTGTTTTGTTCGTATTTTCTTTTTGTACAAGTTCAAATGGTTGCCGCTCTATATCTTCCTCTTCTCTGTCGGAATTGAGCTATTACAATATATCAAGCTTATCAACCTACTTGGTCTTCAAGACAATGCGGTGATGAGAACCTTATTAGGGACATCGTTCTCTTGGATTGACATTGCCTGCTATGCCGTTGGATGTATCCTGATTCTCCTCGTGAACAGAGGATGGAGGATCATTCATCCAACATATAATCCTTAATTTCTCCGTCGTCTCTCTCTGCGTTTCTCTCGTCGCTCCATTCGATCTTTTTTCTTCTGCTGTTTGATTGAATCCCTGGCAGCGCTTTTCTTCTCTCTACTAAACAAACGACGGAAAAAACCTTTTGACTCTTCGTCTGATTTCGTTTCCTCTTCTGCACAGACATAGCGTTTTTTCACTTGTGATGCGTTCACCTCTGCAAATCGACCTTTATAGCGGGCTAAACTCTTGTCATTCAACACATATTCCATGAATCGACCAAAGATAGGTAATGCCGTGCGACTTCCTTGTCCGTATGTTCCATTCCGGAAGTGGATACAACGGTACTCACCACCTACCCATACACCAGCAACCAGATGAGGAGAGACCCCTACATACCATGCATCAGAATAGTTGGATGTGGTTCCTGTTTTTCCTCCGAAATCTGTGCCAGCCATGATTTTATAATTATACAAGCGCTGAGAGGTACCTTGTTCATCCCGCAGTCCCTCCTGTAACATATCTCGTAGGATAAACGCAGTCTCATAGTCTAATACCTCTTTCCCCTTCATGTCATTCCGATAGAGCACGTTCCCGTCTCGGTCCTCGATCCGTGTTATCAGGACAGGCTTATGTAACCTTCCCTCATCCACCACAACAGAATAGGCTGTCACCATCTCCAAAAGAGAAACATCTTCGGCACCCAATGATAGAGAAGGGATCGGACGAATCGGTGATTCTATTCCCATGGTATGAGCCATTGCCACCACACTGTCCGGTGTCATCTGACGAGTCAGCTGCACAGGTATTGAATTAATGGAACGAGCCATTGCTGTTTTCAATGTCACCCGTTCACCCGAGAAGTTTCCACTCGCATTCTGCGGTTGCCAGATAGTCATCTTATGAATCTCCTCATCCATCACAGGCCAATTGACGGCACTATCCACCAACATATCACAGCTACAACGTCCGTTCTTGATTGCAGCAGCATATACAAAGAGTTTGAAGGTGGAACCTGGCTGACGTTTAGCCGTAATCTTATCATACTGCCAATAATTAAAATCAACATCCCCTACCCATGCTTTCACTTTACCTGTCTGCGGTTCCATTGCCACAAATCCAGTATGAAGGAAACGAAGGGTGTAACGTAATGAATCCATACTGCTCATCACCGTATCTCTCAATCCACGATAGGTAAAGATCTTCATAGCATGAGGCTGCTTCATCTTCATCATCACAGAATCATGCTGATTGTATATCTTCATCCAGTTCTTATAACAAGCTGTTTTTTTGGCCGTTTCATCGATAAAAGTGGTCAGTTCGCGTTGTTGTTGATCACGCCAAGGGTTGGCCCCTTTCCAATGCTCATTAAACTTTGATTGAAGTTCCGACATCTCCTTCTGTACTGCTTTCTCTGCATACATCTGCATCTTCGAATCAATGGAAGTATAGATCTTCAGTCCATCACCATAGATATTGTATCCATTCTTCTCGCACCACTCCTGAGCCTCATTGAACACAGCCTCACGGAAATAGAGAGCCTGTCCACGTTCATCCTTGTCTATCTGAAGGTTAAGAACCAACGGAAGGTTCATAAGCGAGTCACACTCTGCTGCTTCAAGAATATGCTGATCTCTTAAATTTGACAGAATAACATTTCTACGTCTAAGGTTATTCTCAGGATTACGAATAGGATTATAATACGTATTTGCTTTTAGGATTCCGATGATTGAAGCTGCCTGCTCGTAGGTCAGGTCCTTTGGCTCAACATTATAATAACGCTTTGCCGCCATTTTGATTCCATACGCATGATTTCCGAAATAGACAGTATTCAGATATAATGTCAGGATCTCCTCTTTCGAATATCGTTCCTCTATTCGTTGTGCCCCCAAACACTCCTTTACCTTAATGATAAGCGTTTTAATTCCTGGGACTCGACAGAAAAAACCATCATTATATTCAGAGCGCATCTTAAATAGGTTCTTCACCAACTGCTGAGACAAGGTACTAGCTCCTCTCGCCTCTCCTCGGAAAGCATCTTTTATGGCAGAAAACAGGCCATAATAATCCACCCCATGATGTTGATAAAAACGTTTATCTTCCGTTTGAATCAAGGTCTGTATCACAATAGGCGAAAGATCATCGTACGTAATCAGACTTCTATTTTCAATATAAAATTTTCCAATCAACTGACCATCGTCACTAAATATCTGAGATGCTTCCATCTGCGTAGGATTCTCCAACTGTTCTATCGACGGAGATTTACCGAATAGTCCTAAGAAATTATGATCAACAGCAGGGATAAACAATATAACCATCAATACAAAAGAGAGCAATATACCCAACACGATTCTGACCTTCCTCTTTGCCATCTTGTGCTTCAACCAATCCAAATTCATAAATTAAAATCAATTAGATTATTCAATATCATTTAATGTTTTTCTATTATAGAAACTCACTTTTACTTATTTTATTACAAAAGTCGTGCCATAATTGGACAAAATTACAGAAAAACATTTTATGAGCATCAAAAACATCCATAGTGTAGATAGGCAGACGATCACACACCAACCAACGACAAAGTTATGACTACATATCAAAAAAACTACTCGTCATCTTTATTGTGTTGAGCACGAAGATATCCACTTCTCGTCTCATCATATACTTGTTCACATCTTTTTTCAAAATCGTAACCATAAAACTTCTTTTCCTTTATCTTTTTATAGAACAAAGACTCGCAGTCTTTTTCGCTATTGTATAAAGACTCACCCAAGTAGTCGTTCCAACAACGAGGAGCAGATCCACTTTTTTCGATATAAGTATCATAAGCACGAATTAGATAATACGCCCATAACACTGATCCATACCAGTTTTTCCTTCCATCCATGTCTTTATTCAAGAAATCTTTATCGTCCTCAGGGATTTCATATTCTGCACAGTTTAGCATATATTCCACAAGACTACAATCATCCAATCCGAACTCGCCTTTTTTATTTGGATCATAACAATTGTCAGCAATATATTTTACAAAATTCTCCCTGTATATGGTATCCCCATACATATCTGTTCCTTTACGATGGAAAATTTCTTTTTTTATAAGCACTTTGTTTATCGTTGTATCTTTGTCATAATTATATTTTTCAAAAAGATCTTCTACTAAATAAAGTCCGACTTTGTCTGCAAGTATCCAATTCAAACTAGATTTACTCTCATAAAAGATATAGTTGTTATAATGGAA
>JBGUIU010000032.1:0-2452 GCA_045113275.1 Paludibacteraceae bacterium | reverse complement strand
TTCCGTTCCAAAACCGTCAAATTTGTAGTCAAAACTTACTTCAAAATCATCATAGTTTGTAACTTTGAGAATATCATCGTTTGTAGGGCTTTGTGGGAAATAATCAGCATATATCTGCGGTCTGTTTTGACAGTGAGCAGCAACATACGGCAGATTTTCAGCGTCAGACTTTGAAGCGTCATATCCTGTTAACACTTCATAAGTCACACCTGAAGCAGTACCACTTATTTCAATGTCCTGATTCCAGAATGAATTATGAAATACAGGATAACCTGTTTTACTTTCCCTATACATAAGAGGAAAGTTTGCAAAACCTACAGCAGTGCAATAATCATAGGCAGAATAATCATCAGTAACATTAAACGTTACTTTTGGCGGATTAAAGGCAATACTTAGATTACCTGATTTTCCCCTAGTCATTTCAACAAATGGTAAATCCGTCCTCAGTGTTATCTTTGGTACTTTCATATCATTTTTCCCTTAATTATTGCCGTGTTACCTGTTAAAAAACTTTGTGTTGCCATGCTGACCGCCTTACTGTTATAACCCTAAAGCTTCTTGTGCTGTGGAATCTTCTACCTTTGCTTCAACTCTAGCGTCTGTTGCCTGTTTTTTACCAGTATTCTTTTTCTTGGCTGAAGTTACGTTTTTATATTGAGCCACACCTGTATTTACGGCAACCTGTTTTATTTTCTGAAAATCAACCTGTAATACAAGTAACGTCATACCGTCACTGTTGGTACGGCTGTAACTATATGTGGTTATAGTCATATCCTCATACAGATGTGTCGGAGTAAGAATTGAAATAAGTTCATACCCCTTTTTACGTTCTTCAATCTTATCAAGTGCAGCGTTTTGTCGTGCATCATCGGAATTAAAAGAGAAAACAATACTTATGGTATCAGGACTGTTTGTTTTGTAGAATGACGCAAAATTACCCTTTTCTATCGGTTCAGATGTTGCTTCGCTTTCACCGGTATAGTTCATTTCAAGAACTGAATCAGGCTCAATATCCGCACCAAATAACCCTTCCTGTGAATCTTGCATAAACACATCATAGTTATAATTACCGCCTTTATTCTCGGTTTCAAGTGTAGTATCAACTATTGCCATTTTTAGCCCCTTTTAATTCGTTACACCCATGAAAGACGTTTGTGCAAGATCTTTCTGTGCCTGTTTCAATCCCTTTTCGGCAGCTTCAACACTGTCATTTGCCTTAATGTTGTAGTTATTATTCTGCGTAATTGATACATTCTTATTACCCGCTGTTACAGGTAACTTATGAGCACCTGTAACAGATGGTGCACCATAACCAAACCACCCTTTCACTGTTTCAGTCAAATCGTACGCACCGGACCCTACAGCATCACCAAAATCTTGGAACGGATTTAATTCTTTTAACTTGTTGATAGACTTATCCACATATTTACAGGCACTTTCCCATAAATCTACAAACAACTGTATAACAGCATTAACGGCACTGGAAATAACGTTCTTTATATCTTCCCATATCTGTACTGCCCCGTCTTTTAGAGCTTCCCACCAACCTTTAACGGCATTTACGATTGTTTCCCACCACTTAGGAATGTTAACAACCAAATACCCGATTGATTTACCAATGTACTGTCCGAGTTTAAATACAAGTGCGATAATCAAACCGACAAAAGCAATAATGGCACCTATAACAAATTTTATAGCATATACAACACCCTTTAAAAACCGTTTGAAGTCAGTACCGTATTCTTTCCATAAGTCCCCGCACATATCGACAAAATCATCAAAAAGATCAAACACCTCTTTGATTTCTGCCCTTATCCATTCAACGGTATCTTTACCGAAAAACTGTTCCAGTACCTTACCTGTTACGCTGCCCTTTCCCTGAGCAAAATACCATAAATCCTCAATAACGAGGTATATACCCGCTAATGCTGCAATAAACCACGTTAAAGGTGATGCAAGGAGCACCTTTCCAAATTTCAAAACACCTGATGTTAAGGCTTTTATCACATTAACAAATATACCGCCCGCACCGGCACCCGCCTTTAACTGACGAATGAAAGCACCGCCAAAAGCAACGGTTAACAATCCAACAAGTACCTTTAATGTGCCCTGATGTTTTACTGCCCAGTCTCCGATACCATTTACAAGTTTAAGGATTGAGGTCAATACAGGCTGCACATAGCGTATTAGGATGTTGCCGATACCCTGTGATAAGACTTTAAACCTTTCCCACTGTTCATTAAAACCTTTAACGGTCTTTATATCCTTATCGGTAAAGGCCATATCCTTTGTAACACTGAGGATATTTACAATATCAGCGTCACTCTTTTTGAAAATGGCAACGGCTTCTTCAGAATACCCTTTAGTCTTTAAAAACTGTTCCTGTTCAGCTTCGGATAATTCATTGAAGTGTAACATCATTTCAATAAAATCATCCGCACTTTGCCCCGTT
>JBGUIU010000031.1:0-4601 GCA_045113275.1 Paludibacteraceae bacterium | reverse complement strand
ATGCGGCTTGCGGCCTTGCCGATGCACCAGCATAGGAGCATAGTGAACTTCCAGTCTCTCCGCTTGCTTAACTTGAGGAGGCGGGTCACGTCAAATGTCTTAGTGAGCGTCACCATCGGCATGGGCGATTTCATCCACATCTCAAAAGCATACGCCCGGTTGGTCTCTTGAGGATTGATCTCCTGTTTCATTGTTATTTCATTTTCCCACTTAATATCTTATTTCTAACGCATTTGATGGCAGGCGTGTAATAGTCCATCTCCATCGCTTCCAAGGTACGTATCAGTTCATCCATCAGTTCAGGGTAAAATTGGCACATACGGAAGGCAAGTTTCAAACAAAGGGATTGGATACCGGGGAACTCCCGAACGTCTGCCATGTGCTCCAAACAGAAATCGAGGAAGTCGGTCCGAAGATCATCCTCCTCCATTTTAAGGCGCAACACAATGTTTAGGGATAGGCGTCTTACCGCAGAGTCGCTCGTCTGCATGGCGAGGGCGGTCAGTTCATGTAGCATCCCCTGTAGTTGCGAGAGTTCTTTGTCACTTGCCTTGGTAAGCACCCACAGGGCATTGCGTGCCACACGGTGCTCTGAACTGAAGATGAATTGTCTCGCAAACCCAACAAAATCATTCGATTGTTTCACCTCGTGATATACCGCTTGCGCTGCCAACTCGCTGTTGGTACCTTCCAAGCGCTCTTCTGTCAAAGCCATCTGTATCCAGCGTTTATTTTATCAATTGTTTATCCTCTCCACACAATCCGATCAGATTACAAGTACCTTTCAGACCACCTTCGGTTACCACTTTAAACATACCATATCTTGCATTGGCATATTTATGCCCCGTGCCTTCTTGGAAGAAATAACTATCTGTGCCAAACTTGACAGCACGTACTCTCCTTTCTCCTTTTCCGAGTGAGTAACGAAGAACCATCTCTCCATCCTTCAACTCATCTTTATAATTGGTGAGTCGTACATAATGGGCCACCCTATCTTTATCTAACCGTACTACACAATATTTGTATAAGAGATAATCCCTGTGCTCATCACTCACAACAGACACTGCAGGTGCTTCCATGATCATATCTTCATCATCCATCACAGTAGAATCTTCATTATTAACGAATGTACTGTCTTCATTATCAACTGTGATTGAATCCATTAAGTCATCGGCTATACTGTTAACGTATTCTTCCAGTGGGTTGGGAACAATTCTCCCCCCATACTTTACGCTATCCGCCAAACGGAATTGCAGTGACATATAATCACCTTGCATCAGAGAACGAGGGTCAACAGGACGGAGTTCCAACAACACAATTTCGCCCTTGCTTAAGACTTTCTCGTTCTGTACTATCTTAACCAAGAAAAAGCCTAAAACCAGCAAAAGGTTGGCAGATATGATAAATAATTTCAGCTTACTCATTTGTTTACTTTTTTTAGAAGGAAGAATAGGGAGAGGAAGACAATACCGCAGCCCATAAGCAAATAAGATTTATGGATTAACAGCATGTCCAAGTCATAGTAGAACTTGCAAATAGCAAAGATCATGAAAAGACCATACACAACCACGCCAAAACGATCTAACGCTTTATAGGTAAGTATCAATCCTAACAAAGCAAGTGAGGTATAGGGTGTGACACATGAAGCCACGCACGCCAACAGAGCCATTCCGATGTAGATGTACTTTTTGTTATCCTCACCTTTCATATATTTTGTCAGCAAAATATAAGCTACGACAAAACTAAATGTGGCACAAATAATCGATTCTATTATGTTCCCAGTATGAAACATTAGATTACATTCCATATCGGAGAAATGACGATTTGTTGTAGTAGCCATTGCATACCCAACGGATGTCGCTAGCGAACAAAAACGGATGGTCGGGACATATTGTACATACAGATTGCTTTTACTAAACCTATCCGCAAATTCATACACGACTAACAAAAAGACGGAATAGTAAAAGAATAGGCGAAAGATGAAATATTCGTGGTCCTCAAAAAATCCTGATATAGGAATAAATGGAATAAGAATGAATATCGCCAAAAGGAAAAATTGTCGCATGAAATGATTTTGACAATAGATCCATGACAGACTTAACAATATGATATTGAAAATTAATCCGGGTGTAATGTTATCAAAACAGTTAAGCACACCAAAGTTAAAAAGCATATAACCTGTAAGATAAAGAGGATAAGCGAATGCGATGGTGTGTTTCCCTTCATTATCACTTCTTGTTATCATTATTGCACCTATCATCAAACATAATCCGCCGACGACACAAGGTGGTTCATAATTATCAATATCTCCCAGCACAAAAATAAGAGCGAAAAATCCTATCAGAAAAATTGTAGCGAACGTACCACCAACAAAATAAAGCAGTTTTAGTGGCCACGTCAGATTTTTGTCCCCTGAATTATAATATTTATCATTGAAATCCATAGCTTTAATTTTTTATGCTTTATTCTCAGATTCATCCACTTCTTCCATCAAGGATTTCGGAGTCCATTTCTTCTTCATACTCATAATATGCTTGCCCAACAGGAAAACAGAAATTATAAAGAAGATAGCGGAGAAGAGTAATAGAAATATATCAATAACGAAATCATTGAAATCAAAAATTTTAAACCACAACTCAAAAAATATTACCAAAACGCCTACGCAAAACAAAGAATAAATCACTATGTTTTTCTTAAACAGTGCATAGGAAACTACACATACGCTCATCACTATTCCAACAAACAAATCAACTCCTTTTGATTTTGAATAGGAATCAAAAATGAAGTAGGAAATAAGAACTACGGAAAGCACACACAAGGCACAGAATAGAAATGTTATAACCCATTTTGGAGTAACACTCTTATTCGGTATTATACGAGGAGAAAACTCAAAGAAGGCAGTGAAAAGTGCAAGAATGATTGTAAAATCAACGAGTCGCGCATCAACACTCGGAGCAAGTCCGTAGGTGAGCATAACCAATCCCATAAAGAAGAACCATAGCGGATAGAAGTCGGCTACCGCCACCCACACCACGATGCACAGACTCCATGCAAGGAAGAGCAGGTAACTGTCGGCTCCCGTCTGATATACCTGTCCGAACACTGCCAAAAATGCACCTACTAATACACACATTGCGAAAATGGTGATATTGCGCACCCATTCACGCATCGGCGCCTTTACCAAGGCAACAAAAGTGCCCAATAACAGAGCCAACACAATCCCCATCTTTGTAAATCGATGGATAACCTCCCAGTTGAAGGCAAAGAAAAAGATGATGCCACTCAATAGGAATCCAGCCCCCAACGTGAGTGTCAGGACCTCCACGAACTTCAGCCATTTCTGTCCGTCAGCTTGTTGTATTGCCGGTGCATCAAGCGTATTGTTTTCTTCCATTGTATGAATGTTTAAGTGATCAATTGAGAATTCTTTTCCCGTAATTATTTCTCTTCAGTAGAAGCTCCATCGCCTCCATCTTTGTCCTCACCCTGATCCTTACCATTGAATATTGTAGCAGAACCCACCTTCAATTTATCATCAATGATTTGATTCGCATAATTGATCCACTTTTCATATGGGGTACTGTTCAATTCACTAAATGTTTCCCAGTACGTTCTGAATCCATCCTGACTAAGTTTTGCCATAACAGCCATCTGTGATTTATACTGACCAAAATAATCCGCAACATACTCCACACGAATATTGTACATCCACTCGTATGTTTGATTATCAAACACTCTAAACACATACTGGATAGACATGCCTCTCGCCTCCTTAGGATCAAAATACTCATAAACCTGAACAATAGCATTAGAATGCCTATATTCATCTATGAACATCGTTTTATCTTCGATCTTGTTTTTCTCACGTAATTCGAAAGCTATCTTCTTATATTTATCTCCCTTCTTATAAAGAGAACGCAAGTTATATTCTTTTGTGACAAATGCTGCCGTACGATAATCCGATGCACCCATATCCTTCACCATGTTCTTTACGGCTTTGTCCAATGATGAGGCAGAGGAGCATTTAACAATCAGCGAGTGTGCTTGAAAACGATCTCCATCTTCTATCTTTTTAAGTTTTAGGAGTGTCTCACACACAGCTATTGCATTAGCTGTATCTTTAGCCGAAGCATACGTTTGAGCTTTTTCGAGATAAAGACGTGGATCTTCTGGGGACTTTTCCAACGCATCATTTAGTAGCTTCAATGCTTCTTCATAACGAGATAAATTTCCCAAAATAGTGCTTTGTCTGACAATAATAAAGCTATTGTTTGAATCAAGGTTCAAAGCTTTTGTATTGACTTCCAATGCCTCTTCATAACGATACATTTCATTCAAAACGGCAGCCTTTAATGTATATCCCTTGGTATCTGTACTATGAAGTAAGATCAGATTGTTCGTACAAACCAACGCACTATCAAATTGGCCTTTATTCCAATATTCATTCAAACGACTAAGCCAATCTTCTTTCACGAGAGGAACGGCTGATACTGAAGCTTTACTTGCAACTGCAGGCATACAATTCAATAAGATGCCCAATAATAAATAGCCTAATTTTTTGTCCATTCTATTCATATAATTAGTTTGTGAGAAAAATCAAA
>JBGUIU010000030.1:0-20208 GCA_045113275.1 Paludibacteraceae bacterium | reverse complement strand
GCAGGTTGTGATTCCATCGTGACATTACATTTGACAATAAATCAAAGTGTGACCGCTGATACCACTGCTATCGAATGTGATTCATATACATGGTACGGTGAGGAATATACAGCTAGTGGAGATTACGAGAAGACTTTCACGACTGCAGCCGGTTGTGATTCTATTGTGACCTTGCATTTGACGATTAATCAGAGTGTGACATCCGATACGACTGCCATTGCATGTGATTCCTATACATGGTATGGTGAAGAATATACAACGGGTGGTGATTATGAGAAGACCTTCACGACATTAGCCGGTTGTGATTCTATTGTGACGTTACATTTGGTAATCACTCCATCTTATAGAGAAGACACTACGGCTATTGCGAATAAGTCGTTTACATGGTATGGAGAAACCTATGATGTAAGTGGTGATTATACAAAAGAGTTTAAGACACAATACGGTTGTGATTCTATTGTTACTTTGCATTTAACGATACGGCCAACTTTGCAGATTACGATTGTAGGAAATAAAGACACAAAAACATATTGTGGAGCTTCGTTGTCTGTTAGTGGATTTACCGTAGTGGCAGAAGGTGAAGCTATTGGATCATATGATGAAACGAAAATACAGTATGTGGGTGATTCAGTTGCAACGGGCATGAAGGCTGGTACCTATGCAATGAATTTGGTTGCTGAGGATTTCTCTTATGATGATGATGCATTAGATGTAGATTTCATTATTGAAGATGGATCATTGACAATCAATAAGATACTTGATCCGATAGAAATCACAGCAGAAAGTGATTCGAAGATATACGATGGTACACCATTGACAGATGATCAATATAGTTATACAACAGAATCAATGATTGAAGGAGATGTGTTGGTCGCAAAGACAGAAGGAACGATCACACATGTCGGAACTGCGGATAACTACATTGTTGAATATAAAGTGATGCGTGGAGAAGAAGATGTTACAGATTGTTATAATTATAGTCTCGTAAAAGGTACGTTAAGTATCACTCCACGAAATCTAACATTGACATCGCCTACAGATTCTAAAGCCTATGACAAGATTCCATTGGTAAATGATCAAATCGAGGCAGACGGATTCGCAGAAGGTGATGGTGCTACTTATAATGTAACGGGTTCACAAACAGAGGTTGGCTCTTCAGTGAATACATTCTCATATACCTTTAATGAGGGTGTGTTAGAGGACGACTATATAGTTACTATAGTTGAAGGAACATTGACGGTGACATATCCAGATCCTGTTGTTGTGAAGATTGTTGGAGATTCAGCTTCTTATGTTTATGATGGAACGGAAAAGACTGTTCAAGGATTTAAAGTTGAGATCGTAAATAGTACTAGCTATACGATTGAAGATTTTGATTTCTCACCTGATACGTCGATAAGTGCGGTAGATGCTGGAGTCTATCACATGAATTTAACATCGGCCGTAGCTGTCAATAAGAATCCAAACTACTTGTCTGTCATATTCAATGTGATAGATGGTAAGTTGACTATATCACCTGTTTCAACACCAATTGATATTAAGTCAAACAGTGTGGAGAAAATGTATGATGGAATGCCATTGGAGGATTCAGGATATACTTATACGCAAGGAGTATTATTAGACGGAGATTCATTGGTGGTTGATGTACAAGGTACCATAACAAATGCTGGTTTCGTTGTAAATGAAATCGTATCTTATAAGGTGATAAATGATGAAAGGGAAGTTACCCAGAATTATACCTTCGGAAAGATCACAGAAGGACAATTGGTTGTTCTTAAGAGAAATTTGAACTTCACGTCAGCATCAGACAAGAAAGTATATGATGGCTTCCCATTGGAAAATGATAATGTTACAATTTCTGGTGATGGATTTGCACCGAATGAGGGCGTTACATTTGAGGTGACAGGTTCGCAAACAGAGATTGGTTCTAGTGTGAACTTCTTTACTTATCAATTTAATGAGAATACGTTAGCAGACAACTATAATGTTATAGTAAAAGAGGGTCGATTATTAGTGTTCTCTAATACTTCTGTTTATGTTACGATAACAGAACATGCCGATACGTTTGTATATGATGGAACTGTACATGTTGTAGCGGGATATGATTTCAATTCAAGTGTTGATTTCTATACAGAAGAGGATTTCAGATTTGTTGGTCGAAATGAACTTGAGGTGACGAATGCAGGTGAATATACAATGAATCTGAAGAAAGAGGATTTTGTAAATGTGAATTATAATTTCACGGATGTAGAATTTGAAATCATACATAATACCACTTTGGTTAAACCATTGAAAGGTGTGAATGTCTCTATTATCGGACATACAGATACGTTTATGTATAATGGTATAGAACAATATGTAGGTGGTTATGATGTGATATCTGATAATGCTCTTTATACGAAAGCTGATATCCTCTATGCAGGTGTTGATACGGTCAGAGGAACTAATGCAGGCACATATGAAATGAATCTACAGGAGAGTGACTTTGCCAATATCAATGGAAACTTTGAAGACGTAACATTTACGGTAGAGAGCAAAGACTTGGTTATCCTTCCTCTTCAAAATGTTGTTGTTGTGATAACTGAGCATTCAGATACTTTAGTCTATAATGGAAAAACTCAACAGGTATCTGGTTATGATTTCAGTTGTAACTCTGATCTCTATAAAGAATCGTTCATACAATTTAAAGGTGACTCTGTCGCACGAGGATTGAATGTCGGCTCCTATTCAATGAATTTGATTGAGAATGACTTTAAGAATATAAGCGATAATTTCATAGATGTGAGATTCGTGATTGTTAAGGGATCCTTTATGATTACTCCGATAGAGTACATTGTGGTAAATATAAAGGAGCATGGAGGAACGCATACTTATACTGGAGAGAATCAACAGGTAGTAGGATATGATATTGAATCAACGTCTTCTTTATATAGAAAAGGTGATTATAAGTTCTCGGGTGTTGATACTGTGAATGGTATCAATGTAGGTGATTACGAGATGCAATTAAGAGCCTCTGATTTTGAAAATATCAGTGGAAATTTTGCCAACGTGAAATTTGTTATAATCGATGATACATTGCATATCGTACCGATTGAAGATGTAGTCGTTACAATTACAGAACATGCAGATACGTTTACTTATAATGGTGAAATGAGATATTCTGCAGGATATGATTTTGTTGCAAATACAGAATTTTATCATGAGTATGATTTCGACTTCATTGGTGTTGATACGGTATATGGACAGGAGGCTGGTCATTATGGCATGGGATTGAAAGAGACCGATTTTGTCAATAGAAATCGCAACTTTACAAATGTCACCTTTGCTATTGTACATGACACATTAGTGATTGAACCATTGGATGGTGTGGAAGTCGTTATAACTGAGCATGGAGATACAGTTCTTTATGATGGTAATGAACACGTTGTATGGGGATATGTCTTCCATAGTAATGATAAATTATATGTGCCAGAGAATGCTACATTAACCACTTCTGATAGTGTGAGTGGAATTAATGCAGGTGTTTATTCGATGAATCTGTCAGCAGATGACTTCAAGAATAATAATCCGAACTTCACGAATGTGAAATTCACCATACGTCATCATTATCTTGTGATCGTACCGATTGATAATGTGAATGTCACAATCAAAGAACATGCAGATACATTTATTTATAATGGTTCTGTACAGTCTGTATCGGGTTATGATATTATTCCTGATAATCCATTGTTTACGAGCGATAATCTAACGTTCAAGGGAGACTCTGTCGTTAGTGCTGTTTCGACAGGTAAATATACGATGGATTTATCATCAACGGATTTCCTTCCTGCTACCCAAAACTTCAAGGAAATACATTTCTCTATAGAACATGACACAATGGTGATATTGCCAAAGAAGGGTGTGATAGTACATGTTACAGAGCATGCTGATACCTTCTTCTATGATGGAGAAGAAAAAATGGTTGGTGGCTATGATTTAGACATTGAGGATCCTTTATATGCTGAATCGGACATTCTATTTACAGGTCTTGATACAGTTCGTGGTGTTGCCGTAGGTAAATATAGTATGGATCTTCAGGCTTCAGATTTTGAAAACATCAACCCAGATTTTGATTCAGTTGAGTTTGTAATCACGCATGACTCAATGGTGATCAGTCCGATGGTAGAGGTTACAGTTATGCTGTCGATGAAGGGTGATACGTTAGTTTATAACGGACAAGAACAAATTGTTTCTGGATATAAGATAGTGTCTATCAGTAATCCAATACTGAAAGCTGACGAAATCATCTATACTGGTGAGGCAGAAGATACTATAGTTCGTCGTACGGATGTAGGTAAATCAGAGATGCCTATAAATGTGGATTTATTCAAATCGACGAATCCTAATATAACAGACATAAGATTCTTATTGATACATAAACCATTGGTGATTTTGCCAAAGCCTGGTGTTGTTGTTACGATTACAGAAAACAGCGATACGGTTGTGTATGACGGACAGACTCATACGGTAAGTGGCTATACGGTTAAGTCAAACGATGAGTTATATGGAGAGAAGGATTTCAGATTCAAGGGCTCAGCTACTGTTTCTTCTATGAATGTAGGTTCCTATTCGATGAATTTGATTACTTCTGACTTCGTCAATATGAATAAAAACTACGAGAATGTAACCTTTGTTGTTGAGCGTGGAAGTTTGACGATTACTCCGCTTGAAGGTGTGGTTGTAACGATTACAGGTAAGAAGGATACTGTGGAGTACAATGGAATGATGCATTCTATCAAAGGTTCTTATCGTTCATGTGATAATCCATTGTATGATGTGTATGAGGATGTGAATGTCTTATCATCAAACAAGCAAGCAACAGGTATTCAATCTGGTATATATTACATGGGATTACAGGCGAGTGATTATGAAAACATCAATCCGAATTTCAAAGATGTGAAATTTGTTGTTGAGGATGGTTCTTTGCAGATTGATAAGGTTAAACAACCTATTATTATCACAGCCAATAGTAGTTACAAATTGTATGATGGTAAACCATTGAAAAATGATGGATTTACATATACATCAGAACGATTGGATCAGATTGGAGACCGTATTAAAGCTGTTATTGAGGGTGAAATAACGAATGTGGGTACAATCAATAATGAGATCGTTTCGTATAAGATCATAAACAGAAATGGTGAGAATGTAACGAACAATTACGAGAAGATTATCTTAAATGATGGTTGGTTGCAGATCAATCCTCGTACCATCACACTTACTTCAGCTTCAGGTGAAAAAGAATATGATGGTAAACCATTGGTTTGTGATTCTGTAATTATCTCAGGTGAAGGGTTGGCTGAGTTAGATCGTATCATCTTCCATGTTGATGGAGAACAGTTTAACGTTGGAGAAAGTTCGAACACCTTTACTTACGAGTTGGTGGGTTCTCCATTCTTGTTGAATAACTATAATATCAATGTGGTCGAAGGTACGTTACGTGTGACGCCTAATTCAACACCGATTGATATAACGGCTGCAAGTGATAAGAAGTATTATGATAAGTTGCCATTGGAGAATCCAACATATACTTATACAGAAGATGTATTGGCAGAAGGAGATACATTGTATGTTGTTGTTTCCGGTTCTATCACTGAGGTGGGTGTTACAGACAATGTGATCACGGAATATTACATACTTAGAGATGGCGTTGATGTGACAGACAACTATACGATAGGTAAGATTATCAATGGTGTCCTTGAAGTATTATATTCAGAACGACTCTATACAATCTATGGAGATAAGGGAGAAATCGTCTTCGAGAATGTGAAAGCTCCAGTTAGAGTTTTCGATACATGGGGACGTGTTTTGTATCCTGAATCATCCCCTTCATGTCCAGAATTTAATCCAGGAGAATCATATAGAATGAGTGTAGCTAAACAAGGTGTATATTATGTACGCGTATTAGGTGAGACAATTAAAGTGATAGTAAAATAAACAGGTTGATTTTAGTACAATCAATAGGTTCTTCAAGGTTAATTTTGATAGGACATTTTAACGCAAAATTGTTGCTTTTATCAATATTATTATCTATATTGGTAGTTCTAAAATAGATGAATATGGATCACATGAAGATTTGGAAAATTGCATTACACTGTAGGGTAAATATATTGATGTCTGTGGTGCTAATCTTAGGAGTTCTTACAGGATGCACAGGGAAAAAGAAGCAATGTTACAGTGTGACGTTATGTGAAGAATGGCCAGTTGTTGATGAATCTATAACTTCGAATTATGAGGTGGAGGGAGATTCATCCTACTATGTATTGGAAAAATCATCTCGATTTTCCAGTCATTGGGAGAAGGTAACGTACGTCTCATCTGGTGAGAATCGTTCGTTCAATTCTATACTTACCTTACCTAAAAGTTCTTCATTGTCATTGAAGAATGTTAAGTGGAACGACATTCCTTCCAAAGTCAGATCGTGGGTATATACAGAAGACAAGGATGGCGCGATTGATAATATCAAAGCATACGATATAGATGGTAATCTGCTCTATACGCAGTATTATAGTCAGAAAGAATATGAGAAGGGTGATTTGAAGAAATGTGTTATAACATATGTGGATGCAGATGGTGACACGATTCAATCGTATGACAAAGGAGCATCGAGAGCTGTTGTTCACTTGAATAATAATGGATATAGGGATGTTATATATTTCCAAAATGCGCAAGGTGAAAAATGCCAAAATCATTATGGATTCACGAATTTTAAAATAGGATATGTCTCCCGCAACGGTAATATTCCGACAGATTCGCATGATGGTGTAGAATCACATACCTATTCACTCTTAAATGATAAGAATGAAACGGAGGTTTCTGTTAATATGGATTTCTTACGTCATATCACAAGAACATATCCTGTTTGCAATATTGACATAGAGGGTGAGGTAAAAACGGAATGTACTGTTTCTGATTCGTTTACGTATGTTACGACCTCATTTGAAAAAGATGGAACTTCTATTCCGATAGATGATAAAATCTATAAAATTGTTAGTGTGTATGACGCAAAAGGACATTTGTTAAAACGTGCATGTCAAAATAAAAATGGAGAGAATGTTCCCTCCATGTTGGTTACCGTATATACATATGATGAGTATGGCTTTTTGGTGTTGACGGAACTCCTTTCATCGGATGAAAAACGTCCTGTTAATGGTCCTTTGGGATGGCAAAAACGTGAGTATAAATACGATAACAACCATTTCCTGAGCGAGATTATCTATTATGATCCATCTGGCTACATAGTTAAGACGCCGCATGAATCATATTATGGAATCTATCAAAAATATGATGACTACGGTCGATTATTAGGTATTTACTATTTGGGTCGTAGCTTAAATAGACTTAAAGATGTCTTGATGAATAAAACATATTTGTTTTCTAACGATTACTTCCCTCAGAAAGAGTCTGTTGCAGGCGATGATGGTTCTGTCATATATCATACACACTATTCATATTACAAAAATGGTGATGAGTATTATGTAGGACAATCTTATTCACTGGATGGTGAGAATGTACCAGCTTTTGATAACCTGTTTGAAAAGGTGGTGATGTATGATAAACAAGGGAATCGTATAGTCCGATATTTAGATGATAAAGAAAATATTCTCAAGAGTGATTCATACATGAATGAATCAGAAGCTTTTTCATTAAAGAATCAAATTAAGGGAGAGAAACATTCTCGTTACTGCGTGATAAATACCAATCGTTGGCGATTTGAAGGATATATGCAGAATGGGGAACCTCATGGAGAAGGATGCATTGAATGGACTGAGTCAGGAGAGGTTTTGGTAGGCAACTTCCATGGATGGAATTTGATTTCTTATTTTCAAAAGGTTAATTGAGTTAGGTTATGTGTAATAAGTTGAAATATGTTTTGTTGTTTTTTGTGGGGCTATGCTATAGTCAGCTCTCCGCAAAAGATGTGTTGTGGACTGATGTGGTGAAGACAAAACCCTCCACCTATGTGGTTAAGAATGATACGATCTTATTAAAAGATAAAAAAGCAGTGGCATGGCTTGCTTCTGTCAGCAATGGATTAAACGGGCAAGAGGCATCAACTTTTGAAGGGAAAGTAATTTGTCTGATGCAGAATGTAGATATGAATGAATATGGATTTAGTTCATTCATCTCTACTTTTAGTGGTGTGTTTGATGGCTGTAATCATGTGATTTCAAACTTGAATGATTCATCTAATACATTTTGCCGTATTAATGAGGGTGTGATTAAAAATCTAGAAAGAAGAGGTAATGTGGCTGGTGTTTATATTAAAGATGTTGATTATCAATCTTGTGCATGTATTGCTGCCGATAATATGGGAACAATAGAAAATTGTCGGGTTCATTACACTGAGATGTCTTTTATCTCTTCTGTACAGATTACGGTGGGTGTGATAGCCGCTAATAATTATGGTACGATTGAACGGTCCTATACGGAAGGTCATTGGATTGTATCAGGTGCATTTTCTGATAAATCATACTTAGGTGGTATCGCTGCGTATAATAGTGGAACTATTCGAAATTGTAAAAACAGTGCTATTATTGATGGTTATTGTAAAGCAACAGGAGGAATTGCAGCGGTCAATCAGGGATATATGGTCAATTGTGCCAATACGGGCGAATTGAGAAGTGGTACTCTCATGGGTGGCTTGTGTGGTATCTTTCAAGGGACCAATAGTATAATAGAGAATAGTTATAATACTGCCGTTCAGAATGGTAATGGATTGGTTGGTACTCAGAAAGGTGGTATCCTAAGGAATTGTTATTCTGTTTCTAAAAATAATGCGATCGGTAAAATCACCAATTCTACCATGGATGAGTACATTTATGTATGTGCGGATTCGGTAGCATCAACAGAGAAAAATGTATATACATTCAGCGGTGTTGGTCGCTATTGCCAGACAACGGATAGTGTGTTTGGTAAGGTCGCAATGCCTGATGTATTGAATATGTGGAGCACTCTTCAAGATAATGATGAGTATTCTCGATGGACAGAGGATCGTGTGGGAATCAATAAAGGATACCCGATATTCACATGGGAGTTGGACGAAAACATGTATGAAAAACCATATGAACTTTGGGTGAATGTTGTAAAAGAGAGACCGGAAACATATGTTGAAGATGGAGATGTAATATACATTGGAGATGAACGAGCCTTTGCTTGGATGGCTTCAGTGACGAATGGACTGAACGGATGTAAACAAGATGTATATGGAAACAAAACTGTTTATCTATTGTCTGATGTAAACATGGCTCAATATGAATGGACTCCATTGAAGAATTTCGCAGGTGTATTTAAAGGGAATGATCATGTTGTAAAAGGTATTTTTATTGAAGATACACTATCGAATGTCGGTTGTATGCTAACTAACAGTGGAGTGATTCAGGATCTGAAGTTGCTGAATGCCTCTATTTATGTATATACTGGCATGAATGTGAAGGGCGCTATATTAGTTGCAGATAATAAAGGAAAGATAGAAAACTGTGAAACGGATGGAGATATCAGGATGGATGGTTATTCAGCTGATTGTAGTGCATTGCGTTTGGGTGGTCTTGTTGCGGTGAATACAGGTTCTATCGTTAGTAGTGCATCCTATGGTAAAGTATTTTTGAAATATGAGAGCCTTGGTTCTTATCCGACTGCGGAAAATATTGTAGGTGGAGTAGTGGCTGATAATCAAGGTGTAGTCAATACCTGTATCAATAATGCTGAAGTGGATGGAATGTGTTATAGTATAGGTGGAATTGCAGGAAGAATCAGTGGAAAGGGTAAGGTCCTAAATTGTGCAAACAAAGGATATGTGACTAAACTGACATCACCTAACACAACCGTTATAGGAGGCTTGGTTGGCTATATGCGGGATAATGCTACTATATACAATTCATATAATAGTGTATGGGTGGATGGATGCTCTTTAGTGGGTGTTCAGTATTCTGGTAAAATAGGAAATTGTTACAAGGTGGCTAGTCCGGTCTCTATTGGAGAATCATCGGTGAATGCGTTTGACCATATATATTCATGTGCGGATAGCACTTCTTCTACACAGAATGTCAACTATACTTTTTCTGGAAACGGACGGAAGTGTACTCTTTCTGAGCCAGTATATCAAACCACCAGTTTTGTTGAAGCGTTGAATGCCTGGGTGAAGGAGCAGGGGAACCCTGATTATTTATCTTGGGGAACAGATCTTAAGAAGAAGAACAATGGCTATCCAACATTGATCGAAACGGTGAAGAAGGATACGACCTTCTATGTGTGTCCTGATGTCGATTACTATGGTAAGATATATACATCCGAAGATGATTCTGTCGTTCAGGCAGTTACATGGAACGACACGTTATATGAAAACGCAAAAATCATCTTGAAGGTGAAGTTTGATGGCCTCACGATTGTACATAGAAGTTCATTTGTGGTAGGTGAGGTGCTGAATTTAGCGGTTTCAACAGCATTCCCAAGTACATACTGGAAGTTGGAAGACGGAACAAGTTATGCTGGCGTGGTGTACCCTATGCCTGTGGATATCTCCTTTATAGATGGAAAAAAGATTACAGTGACGGTATCTAAAAGTGGTTGCTCTCACGAACTGACAGACTCGTTGGTGGCAAAACGATTGGAGTATGATACGTTGATATATGTATGTCCGGAGATTGACTATTACGGACGAGAGTTCACAGATGAGGATGATGGAACCATACAGGTCATAAACTGGAATCGAGAAAAAATTAAAGCAAGAATCGTTCTAAAAGCAAATTTCTCTAAAGTTAAGTATAAAGCACCTTCATCATTCTGTATTGATGACACTGTATCACTATGTCTTTCGGGTGCCGATAGCTATATATGGAAATTGAATTCAGATACATTATATGTGGATGGAAAGATTCATAAGAAGGATCGGTATGATTGGGTTATGACATCAGAGGACGTTGGTATGACGATCGATGTGGCGGCAGTACTTAATGGATGTGAGCATCATTTTTATGATACAATCCGGACGAAGTCTGAACCTGACATTGTCTATATGGAGGGTTGGGGAGATGTCTTAGCCATTAACAATTCTCAAAACAAATATGTATCCTTCCAGTGGTACTTCAATGGAGGCGTAATGGAGGATCAGATGGAACAGTATTTATATCAACCAGAAGGATTGTATTCGGGTACATATACAGCGGTGGCATATAAGGCAGATGGAACGGAAGAAAATCTTTGTTCTATTGTGATTGCTGGAAGTAACGGAAAGGAGAGAAGTATGCAGTTGCAACCGACTCTTATTAAAACGTTTGATGCACCATCTTTGATTGGTGATTACGATGTTGAATCTATACAAATGATCTCTGTTGTTGACAGTAAAGGAAACACGGTATGTCAGGGAAAAGACATGGAGTCAATTGATTTCTCTGGTTTACAAGATGGATTGTATATAATCTGTATAAGGATGTGTGATGATAATATATTTACCTCTAAATTTTCTGTAAAAAGATGAAGAAGATAGTATATGTAATTAGTTTTGCTGCTCTCTTCATCTTGAATGTAGCAGCATTGCAAGCTCAGGTGAGAGGATCTCAGTTAAGAGTTGATGCAGGTGTCGGCATGAATACGCTGTTTTATAAACCTTCTATAGGCGAGCGTACCAATGGATTGGGAGGAAGATTAGGACTTACCTATTCTTACTATTTCAAAGAACGACTTGGTCTTGGTATAGGAGCATATGGTAATCTATTTAATTCGAAGTATTCATTGACAGGACATGATTTTTACGATGGTAGTTATACGACTGATGAAGAGAATTATGGTTATCAATATAGTAAATCATCTTATTTGAGATTGTCAGAGCAACAGCGTATGATTTCTGTTTCTATTCCGGTATCATTGAAGTACCGTTTTGAAGTAGGATGGAAGTGGGATATGCGATTAAATGCAGGAGTTGCTGTGGAAATACCTGTGGCTAGACGTTATTATTCAGATGGAGATTTATCGTTGAGCGCGTATTATAAAGAATTAAACATTCGTTTCCATGATATGCCTAATCATGGGTTGTTTACCGATTCATATCGAAAAGATGGTGCATTTAAATCAGCGAATGTGGGAGTGTCTCCATTTGTTGAGATAGGGTTCTCTCATCGAGTGACAGAACAGGTGCGTTTTTACTTGGGCTTGTATGCTTCGTATGGTGTAATGAATTATTTGAGGGAGAATCCAAATCCAGTATTTTATGATGGTGAAGATGTTAATTCGAGACCTCAAAATGTGTTTGCTTCTGATGTAACAGAAGAAATGCATCCATTTTGTGCAGGATTAAGTATTGGTTTTATCCATCTCTTCCAAAAGGATGATAGGGGAGATCTTGTGATGACAGCTCAGTTTATGGAACCAATCATCCCATACGAATATAAAGTTGAAGAGGAAGAGTTGGAAAAAACAGAGGAGGTCGTAGCATTAAAGGTAGATACTACATGTGAGGATGTTGTGGCAATTAATTATAAGTGGTTGGCTGATTCGACGGCAAAGGCTGATGGATTGGATATTATTATAGATGGATATACGAAACCGAGCACGAAACCAACAACTAAGCCAAGTACAGTTCCGAGTACGAAACCAAGTTCGTCGAATGTTCGTCGCCCTCAAACACCATCTTCTTCTAGAAATACAACACCTAAACGTGTTGAGAAGCATGAGAATACAAATTCGACAGTTACTAAGCCGAAAACACAAAATACGAATCAGACAACTCCTACGGAGACAGAAGAGCGAATAGAGAAGAAAGCCGATCCTGTGAAATTACATAAGGCAGAGCAGATTCTCCTCGCAGAAGAAAAAGAGGTTCGTCCGGTTAATAAGATTGGACAAACAACAGTTCATAAGAAAAAGATATATATGAACTGCGGAAAGGGACCTAAGGCCACCTTGTCATTTACGGAACCTGGAGATGAGGAATTGACAGAAAGTAAGTTGAAGGCACTTAAGCAATTGGCGGCTTATCTGAAGACTCATCCACAAGAAACCGTTACGTTCAGTGTTGAAGGAGAAGACTCTGTCAGCCGATTTGTTCAACAGAAGAATCAATCTTATTTTGAGAAGATAAAGAAACAGTTGATTCAGTACGGTGTAAAAGAGAGTCAGGTGATAATGAGTGGCGAAGGAAAATAAGATGGAACAAAAGGAGATTGACAGAATATATAAAAAAGTTCGAGATGCAATAGACCAATTTGGCCTTATAGAAGAGGGCGATAAAATACTTGTAGGACTTTCGGGTGGGAAGGATTCTCTGGCGATGCTTGATTTTTTAAGTCGAAAGAGACAGGCACCTTATCCAAAGTTCGATATGGTGGCTGTTCATGTCTCGATGAGTAATATTCCGTATCAATCTGACATTGATTATCTTCGTGCGTATGCAAACGCATTGCAGGTGGAGTTCGTTCATGATATAACCAGTTTTGACCCTACTACGGATACGAGAAACACTCCATGTTTTTTGTGCTCATGGACGAGACGAAAACGTATGTTTGCTTTGGCAAAAGAGTTGGGGTGTAATAAGATGGCTTTGGGACATCATTTAGATGATATGATTCAGACGTTATTGATGAATATGACGTTCCAAGGTTCATTCAGTACTATGCCGCCATTGTTGAAGATGGATAAGTTTGATATGTGTATCATCCGTCCCTTATCTTTAGTAGAAGAAAAAGACTTAATTGAATATGCCTTGCATAAAGGCTATAAGAAACAACCACACAATTGTCCGTATGAGACAGATTCAAATAGAACGTCTATACGAGAAGTATTAGATAAGATGCTTCAACTAAATCCTCATGCAAAGAGTTCTTTGTTGAGGTCGATGATGAACGTTCAGGATAATTATCTGCCTAAGGTTGTCAAATCGTTTTGATGTTTTGAAACAATAATCAATTGTACATAGATGTATAGATAATCATCTGGTTGTTAGGTCTATTTTAACGATTATGGATGTGTGTAAGAAGAGTCAAAAGATTCTTTGAATGGCTTTAGTTTTCATAAATAACCTTTGTCATATCAATTAGAAAAAACTAAATTTGCACTGATTTTATTTATGAATAAATTGATATGGATTTTGCTGTTAAGAATTTAGGAGAATGTAAGATTAAATCTCCGTTAAAATTATCGAAAGTAAAAGGAGACGGAATTTATGATTTCGTGGAAGATGGGGAACGAGTCCTTTATTCTTCTTCATTACAAGAGGTGATGACTGCCATCAAAAATGGTGCTGAATTACGATCATTTGAGAAACCAGGACCCAAAGAATATATTTATTTCGAACCTGCTAAAACAAAGGTTGCTATTGTTACTTGCGGAGGGTTATGTCCCGGATTAAATAATGTAATCCGTGGATTGGTATGTCATCTATGGAACCGATATGGTGTAAAAAATATTGTGGGTGTGCAATATGGATTTGCAGGATTGAATCCAGCTAATCAGTTGCCTTTTGTTAACTTGGATCCCGACTTAGTGGATGATATTCATAAGGATGGTGGTTCGATGTTAGCTTCGTCAAGAGGTAACCAGCCTAGTGATGTTATCGTTGATACGTTAGAAAAAAACAATATCAACATACTCTTTTGTGTAGGTGGTGATGGTACCTTGAGAGGCGCTCATGATATTTGTCAGGAGATAGAACGTAGAGGTTTGAAAATCAGTATTGCAGGTGTTCCTAAGACGATTGATAATGATATCAGTTTTATTGATAAGTCGTTTGGATTTGAGTCTGCATTTACATCTGCACAAAATATTATTTTGAATGCCCATTATGAAGCAAAGGGAGCCCAGAATGGTGTTGCTTTGATAAAACTAATGGGACGTGATTCAGGATTTATTGCAGCGAATGTGGCGTTGGCTGTTCCTGATGTGAATTTCTGTTTGATTCCAGAGATGAATTTTGAGTTGGAGAATGAGAGTCAGACTGGATTCTTGAATTGCTTGGAGAGACGTTTGATGAGCAAGAAACATGCTGTTGTGGTGGTCGCTGAAGGTGCAGGACAACAGTTTATGACAGGAGAGCGTAAGGTGGATGCTTCAGGTAATGTATTACATGAGGATATCGGTATATTTATGAAGAATCAGATCATTGATTTCTTTAACAAGAAAAAAGTTCCGATTAGCGTAAAATATTTTGATCCAAGTTATATTATACGTAGTATTCCGGCGAATGCTAATGACAGTAAGTTCTGTGAGCAGTTGACGCAGAATGCTGTACATGCAGCGATGGCTGGCCGTACAGACTTTGTTGTAGGAAACTGGAATAACTCATTTACATTATTGCCAATTACTGCAGCTACATCGCAACGTAAGAAAGTAAACTTGGAGAGTGAGTTTTGGTGGAGTGTTGTTGAAGCAACAGGTCAACCAATGGAGATGAGAGAAAAGAAGTAGGATAGATTACTTATAGGAATAAAGAGAACCCCGGAAGTTGAATAAGAACCTTTCGGGGTTTGTTTTGTAATTATCAGATGTTCCTGCGTATTATCGTAGGAATGAGATACTGGATAAATAGAAAGGGTGCTCGGATTCGTCCAAGCACCCTTTCTTATGTAAGCACGTTTAGTTTTATCTAATCAATGTAACAGAGCCTTTGCGTTCTCCGTTCTTATGCACTTCTTTGAAATCACTCTCCCATGTAACTACATAACCATATACTCCAAATGGAGCAGGCTCACCATTGTAGGTACCATCCCATTCATCCTCTTTCGTAAATCCTTCATACATGATGGTTCCTTCACGGTTGTATATGATGAAGTGGAAGCTGGTCATAAATTCAGTTCCTAAGAATCGGAATACATCGTTCAAACCATCATCATTAGGAGAGAAGGCATTTGGTGCCCAGAAGTTCTTCCATACCCAGATTGTTGAGTCTCCAACGTATTCACAACCTTTATTATCAATAGCTAATGCAGTTACTACGAATGAGTCGCGAACAGATGGGTTAGGGTATCGATATGTTGCTTCTACACCTTGTAGCTCAGTATTGTAATCGTCTCCTGTATTCCAATACCACTTAGCATTACGTGGATAGATACCTTTCATTGTGATGACTGGATTCTCTTCTACGATGATGCTTGGCGATACAGAGAACTCGATAGGTAAGAATGTCAATGTATCTACTGTCATTGTATCTGAGCTTGTACATCCGTTAGCATCAGTACCAACCACGGTGACAGCTGTTTCTTGATCGATCACTGCATATATATGATCGGACATATTACCTGAGATTTCTCCATTCTTAGGAATACTGCTCCATTCGTAAGAGATTGCATCACCATGAGCGGAGATATCTACACGAGTATCGGTACCAGGACAACCCTCGATAGCATTTTGTTTCATCCATACATGAGGACGTTTGTTAACCTTAACCTTTACATCTTTCTTGCTTTCGCATCCGCTTTCAGAAGTACCAATGACGGTAAAGGTGTTATCCTCTTCTATGTTTTGTATCAAAATTCTACCTTCTTTTCCATTGCTCCATTTGTATGATGCAGCACCTTCGGCAAGTAATACTGCGGCATCACCTTGACATACTATAGAATCTCCAGTTACACGGATATTTGGTGTCACATGAGCCGTCACATGAATCTCCATCTCAGTTGTACAAGCACCTTTAGTTCCTGAAAGGGTGATACGAGTGTTGCCTTCAGGCTTGAAGATAAGTGAGTCGCCTGTGACATTCTTGTTGTTGAAGTTCCATGTATAGCTCTCTGCACCATGTGCATATAGTTTTGCAGGGTTTCCAATACAAACCACATCGACACCCGTATAGTTGATACTTGGACTTTCTTTCAATGTAAGCAGTTTGTATTTAGTGCTTTCACATCCATTTTTGTCTATAGCTTTCGTGAAGATATAGGTGGATGTATTTACTTCCGTTGCAATGATTTCACCATCTCTACTGATAGCGTCATCCATTGTGTTGGTGCCGAATCCCCAGTAATAGTTCTCTCCATCACCTTTAGCTGTAAGTTGAACGTAGAATCCACGGCATACACTATCTTCTCCTAAGATTTCAAAGTTTGGAGAAGGATTGATAGTGACAGGAACATTGATAGTAGTTTGACATCCATTCAAATCTGTACCTGTCAATGTGAATTTGTTATTAGCTTTAGGATAAACTTCCAAATGGTCAGTGTTGTTTCCTGTACTCCACTTATAAGAGGAAGCTCCATAAGCTGTCAGATCCAACTTGTGACCTTCGCAGATGGTTGTAACACCTTGGAAGGTGACATTAGGTTTTGGAAGTACGCTAATAGGAATGCTTAGTTTTGTAGAACAGTGGTTGGCAGTACCTTCGACAATATATGTTTTGTTGTTTGTCGGATTATCTGTCATGGTTCCTGTTGTGTTCTCATTGTCATGAGACCATTTGTAGGTTGCAGCACCCACTACATTAAACTTAGCCAAATCGCCTGCACATACTTCGCTTGGACCAGTGTAGGTTAGGATAGGGTATGGATAGCACTTGATGTTGTGAATCTTTGTGCTTACACATCCTTTCGCACTGATAGCTTCTACAGTGAATGATGTTGCATTGTTGATGATAGGAGTGATAGCGTCTGAAATAGCTCCGTTGCTCCATGTGTATCGAACGGCATCACCATCTTCAATGAACAAGTTTACAGCATCACCTTGACATGCATAGGTTGGTCCTTGAATCTTAAAGGATGGTAAAGAATCTATGTGGATAGTGTAAGATTGTGTATTCTTACATCCGTTAATATCTTTACCAGTAACAGTATATGTCTTGGTTTCTGTTGGTCTATCAGTAATAATACTTGCTTTAGAGCCTGTACTCCATTCGTAGTTCATTGCGCCAGACGCTGTTAACTGAATAGCTGAATTGAGACAAACTGATGATGGACCAGATATCCATATATTTGGCAACTGAATTACATCTACTTGGAATGATATAGAACTTTCACATCCAGAATGATTACCTACTACGTTATAAGTGGTTAAATTCTGTGGCTTATCCTTCAATGTGAATGTGCTTCCTTCGTATGTTTTTCCTTTCCATGTATATTTATCTGCACCTTGGATGGCAATACTGATAGAGTCGCCTGCACAGATTTGTTTTGGTGCATTATAAACTAGTTCAGGATACTCTATATTGTAGATGGTGTGAGTCTTGGTGTTTACACATCCGAATGCATCTGTACCAGTTACTGTAAAGTTCTGATCTTTCGTGATAACTGGATAAACGTTAGCATCTCTTTCTCCTGTACTCCAGACATATTCAGAAGCTCCCTCTGCTTTTATGTGAGCCACACTACCATTACAGATACTATCATCACCTGTGATGGTGATAGTTGGCAAAGCATGGACGATGACCTCGAATGGATCTGACGTGAAATGACATTTGTTCTCATCTGTACCGGTTACTCTATAATAAACCTTTTGTGCGGTAGTGGTTGTCTCTGAAAGGGTACTTCCTGTCGCACCATTGCTCCATTCGTAAGATTTTGCACCACTGGCGGATAGATTGATGTTATGTCCAAGACAAATATCACGATCACCCGTAATCCAAACATATGGTTTAGGAAGAATTGAGACAGTGAACTGTTCTTTTGTTTCACAACCATTTTCTGAGCCGATTACATAGAATGTTTTGCTGTTCAACATATTCTGCTCAGAATAAGTTTCGCCGGTCGAACCATCCTGCCATGTATATGTTGATGCTCCACTTGCTGTGACAGTGAGTTTGTCGCCTTCGCAAATGCTTTCTGGTGCATTGGTAGTGACGACAGGATAATCTTTCTTATTCACTGTCTTTGTCTTCGTAGTCTTACAACCACTTAAGTTCTCACCAATTACGGTATATGTGGTCGTTTGGTTGATGATAGGATTAATTGTATCCTTCAATTCTCCTGTATTGGTCCATGTGTAAGTCGTTGCATCTCCTTTGACATACAATGTGGCAGCGTTACCTACACAGACATCGTTATCTCCGTAGATTTCAAATTCTGGAAGATCGTTTACTTTCAAAGTAAATTCATTACTCCAGTTAGAACATTTGTTACCATCTGTACCATATACCTTATAGGTAGAGCTTTCTGATGGCTTCTCTGTACGATCTGTCGTTGTTACACCATCGCTCCATACGTAGCTTACACCACCATTGGCAGTTAAGACGGATTGTTCAACACCCTTACAAATCTCCTCCTTGTTTGTTGAAATCCAAATATTAGGCAATGGCATTACTTGGACAGTCACCTCTTCCTGATTTGTACAAGTTCCAATCTTACCAATGATTATGTATGTGGTATCTTTAACTGGTTTGTCAATAAATCTACCATCAGGAATTGTTGCACCGTATTCATCCGTATATGAGTTAGCACCTGTAACACTGATAGTAGCTTCATCTCCATCACACACGTAGTTCGGAGCGGTAATCTTCAAGTTTGGAACTTCTTTTGTTGTGATAGTAAAATCAGCCTTGTTTTCACAACCATTGAGATCTTCCACCTCAACAGTGAATGTGCTCTTTTTACGTATGATTGAAGTGATTTGTGGTACGGATTCACCGCTGTTCCATGAGTATGACTTAATAATCTTTGAGTTGCTTACGGCAGTGAGGGTGACTTCACTATTCTCACAGACAGCATCTACACTTAAGATCTTCACATCAGGTAATGGGTTGACAACCACTTCAAATTCAGCCATGTTTTTACAGCCATTTTCATCTTGACCAGTAACATAATAAGTTGTAGTCTCTTTAGGTTTTGCCGTGATGTTATCTGTAGTGGCGAATACTTCAGCATCCTTGTCGTCGGTTAAAGACCATTTGTATTTGCCTGCAACTCCTTCAGTGGCATTTAAGATAATGCTGTCGTTCATACAAATTTCATTGTCTGGATCATTTGTATTGATTAGTATAGATGGAAGAGTCCATACACCAACATTTATCACTTCCGTAGTTGAACATCCGTTTGTCGTACCTGTCACAACGAAACTTCTGTCGTCAGTCATTTTCTCTTTTATTGTAGAACCGATGACTGTATTGCTTGTTGAATAGATGTCGAAAATATTCTTTATATTGACATTTTCCCATGTGAAGCTACTTGCTCCTTCTACAGATACAACAGCAGTATCATTCTGACATACATGATCAGGTGCTGTGATAGTCAATACAGGGAATGGCTTGGTCGTTACTAGAAC
>JBGUIU010000029.1:0-3008 GCA_045113275.1 Paludibacteraceae bacterium | reverse complement strand
ACTGTATATTCGAGCCATTCACCTGTTTGGAGGTATCCGATAGCGGTATTGTTCATATCCACGCCTTCGTTACGGTCGCCACCGTTGTGGTTTTGTTCGTCGTTATCGTGGTAAGCGTTTCCTTCACCTCCGTAGTCAAATTCTTCCGCTTCTATTGTTCCTGGAATTTTAGCGGGAGAACCATTGAAAGGGGTTTGTGGTTTCATGATGGTAATCTTAATCTTCGATGTTGTGTACTCTTTGTTTTGGTTGTCGTATCCGACAGCCCAAATGGTATGTTCACCTTGTGCAACATCTTCCCATTCGTAAGTCATTTGGTCGCTGGCTATCTTATTGCCATCAGCGTAGATGTCCACTCTGTTTATGTTGTCGTTTTCTTTGTTTAGAGAGATTTCAACTTTTCCAGGTTCTGATTCCACTGTGACAGCAGCAGAAACAGAGAGATCAACCTGTTGAACAGGATTGTCACCTAAAAGCTCTAACATCTTTTCTGCATAACGTTTTCCTAATAGCTTATAGCCGTCCACGTTAAAATGATATTGGTCTCCTGCAGCACCGCATCCGTCAGCAGAAATCACATGGGCGGTAGGTATTGTATTAGGCACTGTACGGATCACATTGTTGTGTCCGCTGCAAGGACCCGTATAACGTACTTCACCTACCAATAGAGGTACTTCTGAAGCTTTCAGGCCAAGGTCATTCAGCATGTTCTCATAAACACCTTTGAGTCGGTTAGGCCAGTTAGACTGTCCAGAGTTGGTCTCTCCTTGATGAACGAGAATACCTTTGATGACACCCACTTCTTTAGCAATTTTTGCCATCTCGATGATTCGCCCATAAGGGTTACTGCCATATTCTTTGGCATAATTCTGCAACCAGTCTGCAGCGGAATTAAGATACGATTGGTAGTTGTTCTTTTCAAACAGTTGAATGTCGGCGCCACCGACAGCCACTACGATGACTCCCACTTTGATTGCAGGGTCCAATTTCTCGACCAAGGTACGTCCAAAGTAATCGATGGGACCGAATCCCATACTTTGTCCGTTACTTTGACTTCCGTGGAAACAACGAGCTAAAGGTGGAATGGCAGTGTACCATTGCCCTTTTTTGCGGTCTCCGTTCCTGCAATCATTCGCAGAGTATAGCAATTGGAATCTCTCATCTACATTTACTTGCTCAGAAGTTGGTACAGGTGCATTTCCTTCCATATTGGATTGCCCCCAACAGATGTAAATGTGAAAATTAGGATCTGGGTCGGCTTTTATAGTGGTTACATATAAAAAGCATACCAAACATACAACTATGTGCGTGAATTTCGTGTTTTTCATGATTCTGTTTTTTTTGGTTTTCTATGCAAAAATAATACAATTATGCTTTCCCCTTATGCGATTTTTTATTCATTCGATGGGAGATTTTGTTCAAAAAGTCATAAAAAGAACTCCCTTTTTACTAAAATAGTGAATTAAGGAAGCAATATGGACTCTTTGTTATTCGTAGATAAGAGTTGTTGGACATTTGTATAAACGTATTTTGAATATCTTTCCATCTTCTGATAACTGAAATGGAATTCTCATAAAAAAACCGCCTTCCTTTGCAGCAGAGTATAAACAAAGAGTTTCGTCTTCAAACCAATAGTTGCTTATCCATATAGGTCTATCCTCGTAATAGATAAACATAAAGCTGAATTGGTCGCTCTTCATAAATGGATCGATAAGGTCAAATGAAGAAAAATCGACCATTTTTCTTGCTTCTTTAGGTGATGTGAATACAATACGATACTCTCCGAATACCCATACTCCAGATAAGTGTGTTGGATCCGATGAAGACGCTTTTATCTTCATTTTTCCTCCTTTTTTATCTTTCACGATGTAGTTGGTTGCTGATCGTTTAATCTCAATGGTCAACTGATTCCCGTTTATTCGATATCTGAATGGAAATGCGATTTCTTTATTGACATATGGATGGTCGTAAAGGAAAAGAGAATCAGCTGTCCATGTTCCGTTAAAGAAGTTCTTTCCATCCAATCCATTCAATCCATCCAAAAAGGATCGAAGTCTTTCTTCCTCAAAACCATCATTTACTTTATCAACCAGATTCCATACTCTTAGTTCCTCTTCGTTTTTGGGCTTGGTGAAGTCAAAACAGAAGGAGGGCTCTTTTTGTAAAACATTTTTATCTCGACGACTATAATAGGCGTTTTTCTCTAATATATTAAAATGTACATTCAATGGAATCAAACCTTTATAATAGTTTGTAAGAGTTGAGTCTATAAAATTGGTTTCAATAAATCCGAATTGAATAGTTCCCCAACTTTGGACCTTCTCATTTGCATTGCTATAGAAGAATGAACAGAGAAGTGCGATGAATGTTATTAATTGTTTCATGGTAAAATATTAGATGTTTTATAATTCATGCCAAAGATAAAAAAATATATACAAACACAAAGGGATGCATTTTTTCGAATGCACCCCTTTGACATCAATTATAACTAAAACATTATTTATTGTTACTTATCAGCAACGTGTATGAATCTCCTTTGTCATTCTTTAAGATATAGAAACCTGGATTTAATTGTTCGCTATTATTACGATTGATTGTGATCGTCTTGATGTATCTGCCAAGCACATCGAATACATAGTATTCACCATCTGGGATTCCATTTAGATCAGATAATGTTAGGTCAACATTCGTATCTTCTTGAATCAGGTTGAATTTCAGATTGTCTAAATCAAACCAGTCGCCTGTGATTTCTAGCTTTAACACATGTTTGCCCTTGGTTAATTTATTCAACTTGACGGTCACCGTTTCAAATGATTCGTAATCACCCGTGTTAGGCACTTTGACGAATCCACCTGGGGTACCATCGTCGCCAGGGATGATAAAGGTATTGTCCATGTAGAGTGTGAAGGAACCCGATGTTCCCTTGGAAGCCACCCGACATTCCACTTCGTATTCGCCATCTTTTTCTACCTCTACTGTATATTCGAGCCATTCACCTGTTTGGAGGT
>JBGUIU010000028.1:0-2244 GCA_045113275.1 Paludibacteraceae bacterium | reverse complement strand
ACACTATCTAAACAGAGTCAGGAAAGAATAGAGAAAGCTTTGGATAAAAACTTTTATATATAAAAGGAAAGGAAAAATGATAGGATTTATAATCGGTTTGTTTGTAGGCGGCTTTCTCGGAGTCTTCGTTATGTGTTTATGTAACGTAGCTTCGAGAGCCGATAATAATATTGAACAGATGAATATAAATAAGGTAAATGAAAGAGAGGACAAAAAATGAAGCGGATGATTGATAATGAAATAGTCGATAATGAGCACAAGATTGAGTTTCCCGGACTCAACGCTACACTCTACTTCTTAAAAGAGAGCGAGAATAACGGTATAAAAGACGCCGAGGGACTTTTACTTGACGCTTATGAACAAAGAATGTGCGCTTAATTTAATCTTCTGATGTCCTGATATTTGGTCTGGATATTAATAAGGATTATGGTATAATAAAGTAGAGGGATAACCTCACACTCTAAAATTCAATCTGGTGTCGGGACAGTTTTAGAAAGTGAGGAAATAATGAATATAACCCCGACATTAGACAAAGAAATCAAAACAGTTTACTGCTTATACAGAGTATCGACCAAAGGTCAGGTCGATAAGAACGACATCCCGATGCAGAAACAGGCTTGCAGAGAATTCGCGGAACGTCAGCGCGGATGGGTAATCAAGAAAGAGTTTCAGGAAAAGGGAGTGTCGGGCTTCAAGGTTTCAGCTGATGACAGAGATGCGGTTCAGGAACTGAAAACAGCGGCGCTGAGAAAAGAATTCGATATCCTTCTCGTGTTTATGTTTGACAGGATCGGAAGAATTGATAACGAAACGCCTTTCGTGGTCGAATGGTTTATCAAGAACGGCATTGAAGTTTGGAGCGTGAATGAGGGAGAACAGAGAATGGACTCCCACGTTGATAAACTCATGAATTACATACGCTTCTGGCAAGCAAACGGAGAGAGCGAGAAAACTTCATTGAGAGTTAAAACACGACTTCAGCAGTTAGTTGAGGAAGGTTATTACACAGGCGGCTGTGCTCCATTCGGTTACAGACTGGTCAACAGCGGAATCGTCAACAAGAAAGGAAAGGAACTTCTCAAGCTGGAGCAAGAACCTTCCGAAGTTGAGATAGTCAGAACTATCTTCGAGAAATCAGTCAAAGACGGACTCGGCTCCTATAAGATGGCTGAATACATCAATGACAGAAAAATACTTACTCATAATGGTTCGAGGTTCCAATCCAACACCATTAAGAGAATACTCTCAAACGAAATCTACTGCGGTTTCTATGTGAGAGGGGGAGTGAGATCGAGAAGAATCGAAGAACTCCAAATCATTGATGATCACACCTTTGAGCGAGCTCAAGAGATACTCAAGCAAAGAAAATATAAGCAGGAAGAGAGAACTCAAATCTCTAAAAAAGCAAAATCCTCTACAATGCTCGGTGGCAACATCTACTGTGCCCACTGCGGACAAAAGCTGTGCGCGAACAGCTTTATTGATAGGTACAAAACCAAAGACGGCAAAGTACACGAAGGTGTTAGACGATTCAGATACTTATGTGCAGGAGCCGCAATGAACCGGAATCAATGTGACGGTCAAACGGTATATATGGCACAGAAGGTTGACTCGGTAGTCGTTGAGGTTCTTCATGAGTGCTTTAGGAAAATTAAGGTGACTCCGAAAGACGCAGCCATCGAGAAAAGGTACAAGGCTCAGATTTCAGAAATCAAGAGAGATATCAAAAAGCTCGAAAAGGAAACCGAGTCTCTGAAAAGAAAGCTTCGTGAATTGTCGGCAGAGATTGCCAATGCCTTACTCGGCGACAGTAAATTCACCGAAGATGCCTTAGCTCTTGCGATTACTACCACAAAGGAAAGAATCGCTGACAGCACGGCTCTGTTAGAGGAAAAGAAAAGTCAGCTTGACAATAAGGAAGCTGACATGCTAAAATTAGATTACTATTATGAGCAGTTCGTTAGTTGGGCAGATGAATTCGATAACGCCTCTCCGGAGCGAAAGAGAATGATACTCTGCACACTATTCAAAGAAATCTCTGTTGGCAAAGGATATAGAATAGAGGTATTACTGGATAACTCATATCAACAGTTCATTGCATGAACACTGATAAGTAGTGAGTTTTCAGACACGTTCAAGTATGTAAAAATACGCGGGCGAGAGCGCATGACTGTTAATCATGATGTCACTGGTTCGAGCCCAGTTGGGGGAGCCAAAAGAATACTCACTATCAACAGTTGGTGT
>JBGUIU010000027.1:0-6834 GCA_045113275.1 Paludibacteraceae bacterium | reverse complement strand
ATTGATATGGCAAAGCATAAGACCACCACAGAGAGTGTGGCCGACTGGTCGATGTAGAGTCCTGCCCATCCGATCCATCCGAAAGCCATCAGTATGGCCATGATAGTGGTTATGATAGGCATGACCACACCTCGTAGCGAGCGGGTCACCAGTGTCATGATGACGATTCCGACAATGAGGATGATGATAGACATCATGCGCATCTGTCCTTGTATGTATTGCATCTTCTCGTATGACATGAACGGCATTCCCGACGGAGAAGGATTCAGACTGGCATATTTCTCCTGCATACATATCTGTTTCGCTTCACGTCCGGTGAGCATATCGGGCGATTCATTGCCCTCCGCTTTCCACACGGAGTCTTCCGGGAAGGGACGAAGCTTCACCACAATCCACGACATGGTGCCATCTTTGGAGATCAGCCTTCTTGCCAGTTCAGGCTTCGAGTAGGCTCTTTCTCGGATTGCCTCAAGACCTGCCGCATCCTCAGGGATCGTGTCAGGTACAATCTGACCGAGTTCCATACCACCATCCGTACCGATCATAAATTCAAGGTCGGTAAGGGAGGTGATGCTCTCGGAATAGGAAAGGCTGTCCATCAGGTTTTGACTTAGTTCCCGAATCAGTTCGAGATTCTGTTTCGTGAATAGTCCGTTTTCATTTTTCACCAGGACGGAGACATAGTAGTCATTCCCGAATGTTGCTTTGAAATCATCTGTTTTCGCCAACATGGGGTCGCCCTCCACAAAGTAACTGTCCCAAGATGTTTCGAAATAGATATGCTTCAGTCCCATGACCGACACAATAAAAACTGAGGCAAAGACCAGTGCCGTCAACAGTCGGTGTTTCAGATTCCACTCAGTCAGAGCACGGAATTTCGAATTAATTCTCTCAATGTTCATAATCAGTTAAATTTTTAATGTTTTATATATTATTATTAATTGCTATTTGAATTTCAATTTGTTATGACTTCAAAAACGAACACTATTCAGAATTGTTCACAAAAAAAAGAGACTCATTTCTGAGCCTCTTTATGATAAAGTCCGCATTGCATTTTGGACGAATATTGCACTATGTTCTTTCTCATTATTTGCATTTCTGAACGATGTTTGTTTATGATGCAAAAGTCAGCAATAAAGTGATGTCGGGCAATCCCTATTAGTGGGGGTTGTCGAGGAGTTTTATGGTTGTTTGTGGGGAGGAGAAATCTCGCTGTCTTTACAGGACATATCCAATTGCGAACACACTGCGTTCGCAATTGAATTGGAGTCAATCTCTAAGGCATTTGAGGAACGTGTTTGCTAAATCCTAATCAAAATTAAAACAGTTATTTATGTGAGGTGTTTCCTCTTATTTGAGAATCGTCCGCAACTTGCGGACGATTTGTTCTCTATTCCGTGGGACCACCATCGCCGTATCATCGACAAATGCAAAGACAATCTCAACACTTCTTCTATCTATTGTCACAATCATTTTATTCCCATAAAATCACTCAAAGGTCTAATTTTTGCCTTAAAAGTGTACTTATCTTCCTTCAGGGAAGGACATGTTTTCATCGCCATAGGTTTGCTCGCATCAAAATGTAACACTACGTAATAGTTTGCAGCACGAGGATTAAATCCGTATCGTTGCAGTGTTTCACGTGTCCAAATCTGGAAATGGCCTTTTGTCTTTAACTTAAATAATTGACAATTATCGCCATTAGTATGTAGCAGCACATATTGTAAACGTTCAAAGCCAGGTGTAACAAGTAACGAGCCTTTTGAATCGCCAGCCCGTAAATAGCAAATACCTGTTTCTAACATTTTTCCATAAAGATCAGGACGAGCATGGTTTACCATTACCATCACCTCCTCTGGATTCTCAGACATTTTCTTACGCATAACATTAGCCACGTATTCATCTTCTATTTCATGTTTACGTTTGATGGCATAATCTAAGAACTCCTTGTTTTGGTCTATGCCGACAAACTTGCGGCCAAGCAAATTTGCAGCAATTCCTGTTGTACAACTTCCCGCAAATGGGTCTAAAATTGTTTCTCCTTCGCGAGATGAAGACAGGATTATTCTGTAAAGTAGACGAAGTGGTTTCTGTGTAGGATGCTTACCTTGCTTCATTTCCCATGATGCGACAAATGGTATTCGCCACACATCACCCATTCTTGCTCCACCATTTAGTTGTTCCATCAAATCACAGTTGAAGTAATGTGAATTTTTTTCACTTTTTCGAGCCCATACTAGATATTCTGTTGTGAAATTGAAATAATTGCGAGACAACGTAGGCTTTGCGTCCGATTTTTGCCAAACTATGATGTTCAGGACTTTGAATCCCAATTCCACAAGACATGTTGCTACAGAAAAAATATTGTGGTATGTTCCACTTACCCAAATAGTACCATCTTCTTTCAACACATTACGACAAGCTGAAAGCCAACGTCGGTTGAATTCATTTATATCATCAAAAGAGGCAACTCTGTCCCATTCCCCCTTCTCGAAGCTTTTCCACTCGCCGTTGATTTTCAAAGAATACCCGCGAGAAAGGAAATATGGAGGGTCTGCAAATATCACATCAAACTGGGTGTTCATGTTTTTCAAGCACTCTGAAACATCACCATGAAACAATTCAAACTGATGGTCGTTTGATTGGAAGTAGCACTCCAATGGGTATTGTTTTGGTTTCATTCGAATTCTAGTTTCAACTCCATTTCAACTTGTGGCTCATGAACATCTTCCAATTCAAAGTTGAAGACAAGCGCCTCAACCATCGGATGTCGATTTTCTATGTGACCACCACCATGATAAAAATGCTCTTGAGTCACCACATTAAATTGATTCCAATAACGATTCATCATATCATTCTCACGGAACTCGTTATGATGCCATGTTGACAGAATAAAGTGCGCAGGTGTATTTCGAAGTGTCTCGAACAGAGTTGCTTCATCTTTCTCTGTCCATCCGTTATAATAATCCACATAGCGCCCGAAATACGGAGGATCAACATAAATAATGTCACCAACTTCTGCTTGCTCAATTGTCGCTCTAAAATCCTGATTTAAGAAATTCCAATCACCACGACGGATAATCCTGCTTGCATTAGCAACTTGATTGCATATCTTTGTTATATAAGCAGGCGCAAAACGACCTGGTTTCTGACAAAAAGGAATGTTCCATTCACCTTTCCGATTAAATCGCATCATTCCGTTGAACCCTGCGCGAGAAAGAAACACAAAATCAAAAGGGCTGTGATTTTGATTGAAACGATTTTTAACCTCACGATAATAGGCATAACCATTTTCATCTGCCACTTCAAGAATGCGGCTCTCATGTTCTAAATAAGTGCGCATATTGTACTCATTGACTTCGCCATTTTGAATATTCTGATATAAGTTTATCAAGTGTGGATTGCTATCTCCCACAATATGTCGTCCTCCAACTGGAGCATTTAAACCAACCACACCCGTTCCAAAAAAAGGTTCTATCCAGCCGGTACGTTTCAAGTCGAGTCCAGATTGGCGAATAACGTCATTTATCCATGGCACCAATTTAGTCTTGATTCCCTGCGATTTAATAGGAGGAATAATTACAGACATACGCTACACTACTTTAATTTATCCAACAAAATATTTTGACTCTTCAAGTAAGCCTTGTAAGTAGCAAGATTATGATAACGGGGAGCACCTATACCAGCGGTACGAGCATCTACCTTATTGAAATACCCCATCCAGTAATCATCAAACACATCCTCACCAAGTGTTGAAAATGGGCCTTCTCCTTTTTGCAGTTTCACGATGTTTGTTATGCCGCCTATATTGCGTGTGTTTCCACTACCAGGAATATCATTGGCAATCTTCCACTTAGGCTGGACAAAGAAAACAAACTGTTCTATGACAGAATGGATAATATCAAGTTCATCAACTGAATAAACAGTACGCTCATCAGTCTTAATGACACTTTGTTTGTACAACATTCCTAAAACGGTATGTGAGCTATATGAATTATAAGTATGATCCATACTCTTTATCGTATTCCTTTCACGGAAATAGCCCCAATAAGAACCCAACGTTAATCCATTGACTGAATCTCCATCATAGTAACTCGACTTGAAATCGACAGCAAACAAATGACCTTCTTTATCCTTAAAGGTTAAGTCTGGATAGAAATTCTGCTTTGAGGGAAGCTCCAACTCAAGTTCATTACGTTCTGCAAAAAGTAAGAGTTTGGGGATCAACAGAATTTCAATAATTTTCGATACAACCTTAGTGTCGTTAGTGATCGTATAAACATTTTTGTCAATGTCTATAAATCCTTTAACAATCCAATCATGGCTCTCTGTTTCCAGAAAGCTCTTGTAAGTCTTCGCCTCTTCTGTGAGAAGTTGTAGAAATGTTTCTTTTGTCATATACTGGAAATCTAAAAATTGCAAAATAAATCACCTACACAGAATTAATTTTCAAATCTCATGAGTTCTTCCATGTCGACTTCCAAAATCTTGGCAATGCTTACTATAAATTCAAGAGAAGGCTAACAGGTGAGGTGCTCCATTTGCTAATAGTTGCGGAATCTTTATCCAACTGTTCGACCAACCATTTATAATCAGTTGCCAGTCGTCATTACTGACTTAATTCTATTCAGATTCTTTAGTGAAACGTTTAGTTTGATTATACTGATGCAAAAATAGTAATAATTCACCTAACATCGTACTTCAAATATATTCTTTTGAAGAAATATATGCTTTTTCATGGCGAATTACACTTTTTCCGATTATTCTTAGCTTTATGTAGCTATTATTAAGAATGGTTGATGATATTAGTGTTCCTAAGACGTGAACTAAAAAGAAGAGTCGCAGACAAATTCAAGCCAAAAACAATTCCGCAAATTGCGGTAAAATTGAGAAAACACTGCGTTCGCAAATTCTGATATTCCAATCGCCTTAGTATTATCCATTGCGTATGCAAGGTTAGCTGAAACTGTTTACTCAATTTGTATATTTTGTGGAGATAGACATATGATGCAAAAACCAAGGGCACAAGGTGTTAC
This sequence comes from Paludibacteraceae bacterium, assembly GCA_045113275.1. Lineage (GTDB taxonomy): Bacteria > Bacteroidota > Bacteroidia > Bacteroidales > Paludibacteraceae > UBA1181. Next base: position 1,798 of record JBGUIU010000027.1, on the reverse strand, counting down.
AACCTCATGCCCTTTTTTTTGCCCCAAATCTCAGTGTTATTCGTTTTAGGGTCTCCCATTCATCACCTTTCTTCACTCGCCTTCCCATCTTTAATGGTGATAATCTTATTAGCCCCCGCCACGGTACGCATTCGGTGGGCAATGACCAAGACTGTTTTTCCTTTGATTAGTTTTGAGATGGATTGCTGTATAAGTGTCTCATTTTCAACATCGAGTGAGGCGGAGGCTTCGTCCAAAAGGATGATTGGGGCGTTTTTTAGGAAGGCTCGTGCGATGGAGATGCGTTGACGCTCGCCACCCGATAGTTTCTTGCCGTTTTCACCGATAATGGTCTGCCATTTGTCAGGCAGATTCTCGATGAATTCGGTACAATTGGCCCATTTCGCCGCCTGCATCACCTGCTCGTCGGTCGCATTCTTGTCACCAATACGGATGTTTTCCATGATTGTATTATTGAACAATGTAACGTCTTGGAATACAATTGAATAAAGGTTCATCAATATTTCAGGATCAACTTTTGAGATATCCTGACCACCCACCGTTATTCTACCCGAATCGATGTCCCAGAACCTTGCGGCAAGTCTTGAGACGGTTGTTTTCCCGCTTCCCGACGCACCGATGAGTGCCGTCACCTCGCCTTGCTTTGCGACGAAAGAGACGCCATCAAGAATCTTTTTCCCATCCTCATACGAGAAGGTGACATCCTGAAATTCAATGTCTCCTCCCTTCACTTTGAGTTCGTCTCCACCCGTCTGTTCCTTGTGTAGCAATATATCATTGAGTCGTTCGCAATTGCCGTCCAAGGCGATGATTGCCGCAAAATGTTCAAGCGAGGTGGTCAACGGGTCATATATGCGAGAGGCAATCACCAAGAAAAGCAAAAACTCAAGTATCCCTAACTCTCCGGATCTGAGCAACATGGCTCCAACAAGTGCGGTGGTGGCAATACCAAACTTCAGCAATAATTCAGCGTTGCAGACAAATAGACCAGTACCCAATTCGCTCCAAAGCATTCGTTTCTCCACTTCGTGGATTTTCTTCTTTATATCCTCAAAATAAGAGTGTTGCGCATTGTTTTGACGCAAATCACGAACGGTTTCCAAGCACTCCTGTATCTTCTCGGTCATCTCAACGGCGGCTGCACTTTTCCGCTTGCCCAATTTGTATTGCACTTTACGAGAAAGAGCCACGATCAGCATACTGAGAGGCAACACCCATACCACAGCCAAAGCCATCTTCCAATTGATAAAGAATAGACATACGGCTATCAGACAAGTGCTTATGAGTGAACCGTTTAATTGCGGAATAAAATGCGATGAGGCTTGTTCGATGCTTGCCGCATCATCCATCAGTGTCGATGTCAGGTCCGCACTATCTTTTTTAGCAAAGAATGACAGCGGAAGTCTCCTTAGTTTTTCCGCCAGTGTGATGCGACGCACCCCGCTCTCTCGGTAGGTGGAGAAGTAGCAGGAGTTGTATTGAATCACAGTGGTTATTGCCATTATAGTCACCCAGATAGAGACACCTATGATGTAAAATGGCAGTCTGCCTTCGAGCTGGTCGCTCATAATGTCCTGAATTAGGATATAGAGCAGAATGACGGGCGAGAATAGCGCCAGATTGTAAAAAACGTTTGCCACCGATGCAATCAACATCGACTTTGCGCCCTCATCAGACAGGGCATATTTTTGTTTGAAATTCAACATTTTAGTATTTAGTTTTAGAGGGTTAAACTTTAGTTTTCAATCGTCCATTTTACCGACTGTTGGTAATCGTTCCACATCTTTGCGTATATACC
>JBGUIU010000026.1:0-2911 GCA_045113275.1 Paludibacteraceae bacterium | reverse complement strand
GCTGAGTAAGCATAAGATGATTCCAATCGTAAGAGAACCGGTATCGCCCATGAATATCTTTTTCTGTTTCTCTGCTATTCCGAACACATTGTAGTAGAAGAACGGGACAACCGTTCCTAGTGTTGAGAATGCTATGATTGAGTAGGCATATTGTTCAATTGTAAAGAAAAAGAGGCCGTAGTAGAATAAGGCAACACCACTAAGACCTGATGCTAATCCATCAATACCATCAATTAGATTCATGGCATTGATGATGAATACAATTAAAATAACAGACAAAGGGATGGCAAACCATGCTGGTAAATTGTGCAGAAATAATAGTCCGTGGAAATCACTGACATATAATCCTGCCATTACAAATAGAAGTCCGCATACAATCTGTATGGCAAACTTGGCACGATATTTAACTCCGATTAAGTCATCAGCTATCCCTATTAGATACAATAATATGAGTCCGCAAATGCCCGAAGAGATCTCTATGACATTCTTACTGAATTCATTTAAAAGCAAATCCTGCCCCGATAATAAGTCAACCATGAGTAGGAAAAATACGCAAAAGATGATCACGGGTTCAAATGCGATACCTCCTAATCTTGGAACTGTGCTATGATGTATCTTCCTTTCATCAGGTTCGTCGAATAATTTACGACGGAAGGCTATTAATAATATTTTGGGTATTAATACACCAGCAAATATTGCACTTAATAAAAAGGCAACGAAAGCATTAATTTGCCAATATGATATGGTTAATAGTGCTATCAATTTAATACAATTTAGTTGTTTCTATGTTGTCTTTAAATGCTTTTGATAATAGAAATTTCATCTTTTTTATTCAGATTAAAATATCCATAATCGAAGACAAATGTAGTTAAAATATTCTAAATGATAAAATTTTGTGAATTAAAAATAGGTTTATAAACATCTATTTTTTTTTACTGTTTTGACAAATAATTCTTCTTTTGATTTATCGTATGAGAGTGAAATGTCCGCTATAAACGATATCTAATTCTCCGATGGAAACGACATACCAATAATCTGTAGATGGTAGTTTCTTCCCGTTATAGGTACCATCCCACCCTTCTGTATCGCTTTCATCCCATTCTGCCAACTGTTTCCCAAATCTATCAAAGATCTTTACATTACACTTTCCGTATCGTTCCAGGTTGTTTATCCTCCAAGCTTCTATCTCTGGATGGAAGTATTCTGGTATGTATATATCGTAAAGAGGTGTCTCCATCTTATAGGTGGACGAACAGCCATATTCATTGGATATGCTGATAGTATATGTTTTCCCATATGAAACAGTCTCCATTATATCTGATGTGGTGGTTCCTTTACCGTCTCCGTAGTCGAAATACACAGGATAATTATCTGTTTCGTATGTTACTTTGTATGTCTTGTTGCTGATTTCTTCGTGTGCAACAATACTTGGCGTGGTGACGATGGTTACTTTTATGGTTGTATCTGCTGTACATACACCGTTCTCAATGTGTAGGGCGTAGCTGGTTGTGGCTTCCGGAGAAATCGGAAGTTGGGTAACATCCGTTGCGATCAGTTCTTCTTCTTGATTCTTCCAAGTTATTGATGTATAACCACTTAGATTTTTGATTTTTAGTTCTGTAGAATCACCTTCGCAGAGGTTCTGATCGTTGATCGTGAAGTTGATTGGTTGGTTCACGTTGATGGTGATGCTCTCTTCCGTCGTGGCACAGTTGTACAGCGTACTACCGATAACGTTGAACGTAGTGGTTTCTGTTGGGGCATATGAAACCTCCCCTACACTTGTGCCGATGATTTGTTGTTGTCCGTTGATTGTAGCGTACCATGTGAGCGTGTTCGCAAGTGCATAATTAGAGGAGAGGGTAACGGATTCTCCTTTGCATATTTCCTCTTTGTCTGATGTAATCTCTATTGTAGGTGTCTCATCAATCTTCACGGTTAGTTTCTGCCACTCTGTTTCACAATATTTATGATCAACAGCTAGCTCAATGACCGTTGTTTCTGATGGTGCTAGAGATAGATTGACTCTTCCGGTGGACCATTGTGTGGTTAACGCTGTTGCCGGTGTTATTTTATATAAGAGTTGATCCTCTTTTATACCGTTGTGTATCAGTTTTATTTCTGCATTTGCATCAGGACAAATCGTTATATTTTCCGATGGAAGGATTAGTTCTCCCTTCTTTTCGACAGAGACATGCTTCTCTTCTGAATAGGCGGTAGGACATGCCTCATTGTATTTTGATACGATTCGATAGGTGGCTGGCTCAGATATTTTATCTGTATATGAATTTCCCATAAACGAGGTTATCTCATGATACTCTGTCTCATAGTCATATTTCCTCTGCCAGGAGAGTCCATTACAATCTTCTGCTTCAACGTATAATGTAATATCTCCATCGTTGCATATTCCTTCTTTTTCGATGGAAAGGGCTATTTTAGGTTGCCTTTCAACCCATACATAATTGAATAGGGTTAGTGTTCCACATGCATTCTTTATGGTAAATATATACTCGTTTTCTTCCTCTTGGGGTGTGTCATGAATGGTAAGTGTATTTTCAGCAAAGAGAGCGCCATTTTTTGTCCATTGGATGGTATTGTTCTTTCCTGAATATAGTTTTGCCCCAAGTTGAATTTCAGAACCATAGCAAATGAATAGATCCTCATTGACTGTCAGTTCTGCTAAGATACTTTCTTCCACCTCCACAAAAAGAGGGTCGGAGAATATTTGAGGGCAGTAGGAGCCTTTTGTTTTTAGTCTGTAATAGGTATTCGTTTCTGGCGTGACTTCCAGATTGGCTTTCAGTTCGTTGTCGAATACAGTATAGTTAACGCCATCCGATGAACTCTCCCATTCCAATGTGTTGGAATCTCCGTAGGATGCGGATAGTATAATGCTTGTGTTTGGACAGAT
>JBGUIU010000025.1:0-50015 GCA_045113275.1 Paludibacteraceae bacterium | reverse complement strand
ATACACCATGAAAGCATAGTTTTTTCATCAACTGACTGATTTGAATATCAGATATTTCACCTTTTGTCTTATAGGGATCCTCAAGGGCTTGTAAGATACTCTCACTCGACATCCAATTTGCCTTCGTCTTCAACGGATAGGTATCACTAATATCAAAAAGATAATCAACAGGTCCAAAAGGTAGAAGAATAATCACGGGACGAGAATTAGGTTTTATTCCTCGATCATATTTCTTTCGCCACTCCTCTTCCGTAAGTACATACAGAGCGCCTGGTCGTTGAATCTCTACCAACATAGAATTAAAAGGAGCAAGATGTCGAAAGCGAACGCACGCCTGCATTATCGCCTTAAAATTATCACTTTGACGAAATGATCTGACATTTTTCCAAAGTTCATCTAACTTACTTTCTACGTAATCTTTTAATTGATTATTCTCCATTGTGTCTATTCGTTTATAATAAATTCCCAATAAAAGCCATTCAAAGGTACAAAATTGAAATGATTCAGAACAACCAAATATTGAACAACGACGACAAACTTGATTTCATAAACCACCTTTTAATCACAGTTGGAGTCAATATAATTCCTTGTCATTCTAAAGATAAAAGTTTCTTCATTACTTTCAAGAGTTTGAGTGTGTTGAAAAGATGAAAAAAAATCCGCAATGCGGACAAGAATAAGCATTGCGGATTTTTATAATACTATCGTATTCGTTATCGGGTTATTACCCCTTCCGTCACTTGTGAGAAATCAACCTCAAATTCATCTCCATCAACAACAAAGCGATATTGCTGCATTTCCAGTCCTTGTACCTTCGTGGTGATGTCATATACACACTGACATCTGCAGATATCTCCAGTTTGATATCCCTTTATGACAATGGTATTCTCCTCTACTGTCGTCGATGATCCCACTTCTCCACAACAGGTAAGATTTACATCGTAAGAGATAATAACACACTCCCTTGTCATAGGATCATATTTATAAGCGACTAACGTATCAGCATTCTCCGAACGACTACCTACATAAAGTCCTCCTCTTGTCGGATTGGGCTCTTTATCCTCCTCAACGTCACTGCTTTCTTTTTTGCATGGACTATTCTTCACAAACACCCCTCTTGGTCCATTCATGATGGCTCCTCTATAAATAATCGCTGAGATAGGACTATAATCCATATCAAACTCCGTTCCATCGACAATAAAATGATATTTCTGAGGTTGCAAACCGTACAATTTAGTAGTTACATCAAACGTACACATACATTTACAAGCCATATCAGCCTTGTCTATGGTATTTATAATAATCGTATCATTCTGAATACTTACCTTAGAATCCAACTCTGCACAACAGTTATAGAGTAAATTGTGTGACACAACCTCACCCGCACCCGTTAACACATTAAACCAATAAGAAACCAAGGTATCAGTTTTCTCATGTCTTATCGTTGTTGGTTCTTCATATTCCGACCCTTTTTCATTGTCGAACAAAGAATTCTTACATTCACTACTTTTGAAGAAGGCACCTCTTTCGCCTCTAAGAATAACAAATTCTTTTCCATACGCATTGGATGTCATATCAACAACGAACTCTGTTCTATCCACCACAAAGATGTATTTTTTACTCTTCAAGTTCTCCACTTTTGTCGTAATGTCATACAAACAGTTGCAATCGCACACTGCTTCCGTCTCATATGAATTAATATAGACCGTATCCTTTGACACTCTCACATTAGAGAGTATCTTTCCTGGACAACAATTGAGTTCTCGGTCATGTGACACAACCATGCATGTTCCATAATCCAAAGTATAAGTTACCAAGGTATCTCCTTTAGGCAAATAACCATCGTCAAAGGATGCGAAATCCACATAATTGTCATGTTCTTCTGATCCTTCACTTTCATATATATTACTTTTACATGGACTGTTCTTCACAAATACGCCTGTTGGAACATCTAAGAAGAAGCCCTCTAGATTTTGGGACAAATCAATGTCATAATTAGTTCCGTTTAATTTCAAACAATATTTGATAGCCTCAATATTTTTCAACTCAACAGCTAAATCAAACTGACAGATGCAATTGCATAAATCAAACCCCAATTGTACGGGTTGAACCAATATTGTATCCTTCACAGTGGCAAGATTCATACTCCAGCCTTCTCCACAACAATTTCCAGGGAAAGAAATAAGTTTAAGAGTCAATTGTTTCTGTTTTGGATCATACGTATAAGTGAAAATGGTGTCGTTTTCAGCACTTTCCACAAACGGATTCATTGGACTATTACTATTACCACCCATCGAATTATCTAAATCCTCACCGGCGCTGCATCCACCTACTCTTTTTATTTTTCCATTAACGCCTTGTTTATCTGAGAAATAAACTCGATCTAGATTATCTACTTGATAAACATATTTGTAGTGTTTATTGGCATAAATGACAACTTGACGAGAAGAATCGATATGAGCAACAGAATCAATCATATCCATATCATAAACATGTTTGATACTATCACCATTCAAAATCTCATCAACAAACATTGTTTGTGCGTATGAAGCTGAACCAACGCACATCAAAGCCATAAGGCTTGTTAGTATATATTTTTTCATACGCTTACTCCTTTATAAGTTTAACAATTTGTTCATTGATTTTTAAGACATAGATACCCTTTGCTTTAGGTAAAGTCAATTGAAGAACTTCACTAGATTGAGAAGTCTTCGTCTCTATCAACTGTCCTAAAACAGAGAAAAGAGCCACTTGAGAATTTTCCTTCAATCCTTCAATTTGAATGTGCTGATTGTCCAAATAGGTAACACGCACCTCGTTTGCATCAACACTCGATATATCCGAATACTCTCCTTCTTCAAAATAATACTTTCTGACTTGCTCAAACGGATATGACGTGGAGACACTTCCATTGATTACCAAACTATCATTTTTATATTGGAAAGTTGGAGCCTCTGCCAACACAAATGATTTTTTGGTTAAATCCTTAAATTCTACCGTTACCTGTGACGGTTCTGCGAGCATGGAACTTCCAAGTCCCATCATACTCAAAAGAATTAAACTAGTCTTTTTCATAATAAAAAACCTTTTTATAAATATACCATTAAAAATTCTGTCAAAATTCCCCAAATCATCATAAAACTACTCCACAAAGGAACGATTTTTATTTAGAAAAACCAATTTTTTTTATAAAAAATTAACGTTATTCAATAAAAAGAAGTTCATATTCTCTCTATTTATTTGATCACAGAAGCACCAGATAATCCATCAGGCTGATAGATTATCTCTCCCCGATAATTCGCTTTTAGCACTTCAGCCCTATCCACTAATTCATTCAATTCAATAGGTGTCATCTTTACGTCATTCGTTCCAAATTCTGGTGCATTATAGTTTTTCATCATATCACGATCGAACAGAGGATCTTCATGAGGGAGTTGGAAACGTTTATGTGCTTTCCCCTCTTTATCAAAATAAGACAAGAACAAACGAGTATATGTTCCATCCACACGCGAAGAGACCAAAATCCATCGTCCTGTATTGGACCAATCGCCTATTCCTTCTGCTCGATCTGTGTTAATAGAATCCAACGGAAGAGCTTGTTTGTTTTCCAAATCATAGATATACAAATCAGCATCAGGATGGGAATAATGATACCCTCCAAAATCAGACAGGGTAAATAAAACATAGCGATTATCCGGTGAAATCTTAGGTTTCGAGACACTCTTTCCCTCTGCTGTTGCATGATAGACCATTTCAGGTTTACCCCAGGTCATAGAATCCTCCTGAAAGGCCACTCTCATCAGGTCGTATTTCATGTTCTTGTACAACATAACGTTCTGGTTGTTCAACAGCGAATCACTACTGCAATAATAAACATACTTTCCATCAGCCGACCAGTAAGGATTCATCTCCATCTGATGTGGCGTCTGTAAAATATAACTAACCTCATTTTTCTCTATATCATACAAAAGCAAGTCTGAATAAAAGTCCAACGGTTCAATTTTAGAATCAGCTTTTGACATAAACAACTGCATCACCTTATTATTGGAAAATGCAATATAAGGTTTCGTTGGATGCCAAGCAGAAAAGACAGCAGACACTCTCAAATCACCCACTTTCGTATCCACAAACTGTGTCTTACCATTGTATGTCAACACCATACCGCCCACCTTTCCTCTACAAAAAAAGAGCGCATTATCCGAACCATTTCGTTGTTTTGTATGACAGTTTACGCACATAGGACCTTCACTATGTGACACATCATCTATAAACCGTTTATTGTCTGCCAAGTTTTTGTATGTACCATTTTCCAAATCAAACTGAGCCAAACAGATTCTACCCACTGCATTATATAGCGGTTCGATTAACCGACACGTTACATACGGATCGATACTATCGGCAACAACCGTCCACTTAAAACTTGGATATTTATAACAGGTGGCTTTCTTTTGCATATAAACATCCACCCATAATGTTTTTGAGACATTCTCAGATAAGACTTTATTCCATTCTTTTTTAGAAAAACAGAACTTCTTGTCATCATCCGACATTGTGAAAAGATCCTTTCCATCCTCTGATTTAACACATACCCACCAAGCATCAGCATCATTATCCACCACGAAGTTCAATGGCGCAATATTCTGTGGTATGATAATATTCTTATAGTCAGGATAGATCTTTAACGTATCCTCCTGCACATCCACATACTGCTTTGGCAACGATGATGTACAGGATACCATAATGGATAAATTCAACAAGATTCCTCCTATCGATTTATATATTTTTTGCGTATATAATCTGCTCTTCATCTTACTCTTTTATTGTTTGAAATTTGTGTGTATCCATAATATAAAACAAGACATAGCTACCTTTGTACTTGCGACATAACTCCGTTGTATTCGTCGTTTTCCCGCTTTGTTGTAGTAAATGATACTCCCGTAGGCAACTTATCACCTTATTGACAACATTATTGTTCACTTGTAATGCTTTGACATACGAATCATCATTGGTTTGTGCAGCATACAAGACAGCAGCTTCCGACATATATTGATATAAATCTTTTTTATCCTTCACATAAGCAAGATAACCATTCAAAGCTCCTTTTATATTCTTAACAAATAATTCTGCAAGCACACGTCTATTCAAATTATCATTATCAAATCGATTATATGCTAAATAGTACTCTGCTAAATTCGCAAAGATATTCTGAGGAAGATCCTGTAAAGCTTCGTTTTTCTTTATCTTTTTACAGATAGGATATTTCTTATAGAGCAACTCCTTATTATTCAAATATGTAGCGTATTCATCGGCTAAATCATCTAAAAAAGAGGTCTGTCTCATCAAATAAATATACCTTGCAGCCAAGTCATCATCGCCCCTTAATAAGGATATGAAAGTCATATTCTTTAAATAACGGAACGATTCTCCATAGGTTACCCAGTTATCCATATTCTGCTGATAACTAGCAGCCAAGAATGAAGCATAAAAGGTAAGATCTGCCTCATAAACAATCTCTTCTATCTTATAAGGAGAGGAACAAGGAGATAATGGCAAATTAACATCAAATAGTTTTTCACATTCCTTTCCCATGTTTCCTTGTGCGATGACACGATATGCATTAATACCTTTTGTCGGATGTGTTATATCCTTACACTGATCCACAATCTCTCTCCACTTCATCTCATCACATAGACGTGATAATTTTATCAACGAACGATAATTCGTTTCATGAAAGGATATAAAGTAAATCAACACAAAAGAACAAAGTAAAAGCAACAATGAATGGAACGGAATTTTCTGATGAAATGTATCTAATACAGGTAATTCAATCTTCTTCATCAACGGAGAAAGCATCAGACAACCTATCAAGCACAATGAACACACAAACATTCTGGTGAAATAAGGATCTGGCAACGGCATTCTCAACGCATAAACAAAGGATTCACCGTAAAAATAGTGCGAAACAACATATATCTCACCTACCGCTATACCCAAAGGTAACAGTAAATAACACAGTAGAATTAAGCTCTTCTTTTTCTCCAAATACTCCTCAATAGCAATCATCACATTGGAAACCATCGAGAAGACACCAAAAACAGGAAGCAACACCAACTGAACAATCAGCATCACATAAGCCATGTTTTTTCTTTTTAAAAGCTTTTCATATAGTAGATAGCTTATCAAACACCAGATAGTACCTAAGATTAAAGCGAAAAAGGTTCCTATTTCAAACTTAGCATAGATAGCAAAGCCACCACACCCAACAACTAAAGTTAATAGCAAGGAGGGCAAATAAGATAAACCTGATCTTTTCTTATCAAAGAGATACTCGTGTAAATAAACAATACCGAGCAAAAGGGCTGCAATGAACAGGGCACCCAATAACGGATATTGGAATACTAAATTCAAAAAACGAGAGACATAAAACAAGAGACCACTACTTTGTGAAATGGTCATTTTAGCATAGAGGGAGTTAAATAGGAAATAGTTTTTCCATCCCACCTGATATAGAAAATCATAGTTATAGCCTCCTAAAAATAATAGAACGCCAATAAAGAATAGTGCTTTACCCAACACATTAAATTTTCTTTCCTTCATAAGTCTCTTATTCATGTTTTATTACAGAAGCACCCGTATTTCCTTCTATCTTATTCTCGATATTACCTTTAAATGAAGGTGTAATCGGAGAATTTTTCTCTAACACTTTATATACATCGTCCGCTGTATAGTTAACATCCACTGTACCAAATTCTGGATAGTTATAGTTTTTAAGAAGATTTTTATCGAACATAGGATCTTCATGAGGCAACTGAAATGCTTTATGAGCCTTTCCATCCTTATCGAAATAAGAGATATACAATCGTGCATAACTGCCATCTTCCTTACGAGAGCCCACCATCAACCATCTACTATTCGAAGACCATGTCACATACCCTTCAGCTCGAGGAGAATTTAAAGCCTCCAATGGTCTGCATTCACCCGTATTTAAATCCAACAAATAGACATCTGCATCTCTATGAGTATAATGATAGGCACCATACTCAGAGATAGTCATCGCAATGTAACGATTATCCGGTGAAACCTGAGGTTTAGAAACACTCTTATTACTTCCTGATGCATTATAGATTCGCTCCGGTGCCCCCCATGACATAGATTGCTCATCAAAAGGAATCCTCATCAGGTCATATTTCATTGTTTTATATTTATTGATTTTAAAAATTGTATCCGTTGAACAATAATAGAGATATTTACCATCTGGAGACCATATAGGATAGGTCTCACTCTGCATGTTTGTTTTTATCACATAGCTGATTTCATTGCGTACAATATCATACAAAAGGATATCTGACCGCCAATCAAACGCTTCAATTTTATTGGGATCTTGTGAGCTAAACATCTGACGAACGGTATTATTAGAAAAGATAATCAACGGTAATGACGGATGCCAACGTTCATATATGGCTGGCATTTCCATATCACCTACCTTCGTTAGGACAACCTTTGTCTCCCCATTGTATGTCACCAACATGCCACCTCCTTCTACACGGAATTGAAACACACTGTTCTCTGGATTATTTCGTTGTTTATTATGACAATTCATACATGTCTGAGACAAACCGAATGAAGGATCTGATTTAAATAGATGATTATCCACCAACGTTTTTATCATACCTGTCTCTAAATCATATTGATAAATACCAATATTTCCTGTACTCTCATAAGAAGGTTCTATCCATCGATACGTCACATACTTGTCTATCGAATCCGATGTAATCATCAACTGATACGAAGGGAAATGGCTCCATTGTGATTTATTCTGTACATAAACATCTACTTTTATCTTTTCATTCGTATGTCGTTGCAAGAAGCCCTTCCAATCCTTTGGAGAAAACTTTACATTTTGTCCGTCGCCTTCCGAAACAATCGTCTCCCCTGATTCTGAGGTTAACTGAGCAATACTCTTATCACCCTCATTCAACACGATAAAGTTCAAAGGCATCACATTAGAAGGTATTGTAACATTCTGATAATCAGGATAAGTAATCAAAGAATCTGTAGTTTCACTATAATTAGATGGAATAGATGATTCACATGCAGCCATAGTGATAATCATCATCATGCATCCTATTATTTTTGCTATCTTATTTTTCATAATTCTGCAATTATTTAATAGTATAGTTTTTATAATCTTCTGTATTAAACACATAATAGTACGAATACGTGTTTTTATATTTTTTATACAATCGATCAGATGCTTCTTTCATCTTCGGAACATCATAATGCATCACTTCCTCTACCAACGCTTTTACTGTATAAAATAATTGTTGATCGATCGGAACAATCTTTAAATAGGCCTGATTATTTTTCAACAACGCATTTAAAATCAATGCCTCTTGCATATACTGAGGCACTTTAGGGTACCGTTGCTTTACAAAAGAAAAATCATTAACAAACTTATCTAAATCTTTCATGTATAAATCTGCTAATAAACGTCTTTCAATATTATCCCCATCCATATAGTTGAACTTCACATAGTTCTTAGCAAAGAAAGTATGTGCAGATAAGATCTTATCCTCTTTCATGATATTCACCTTAACCCTTGCATAGTCTGGATAATCTGCATAAAAACTTCTTTTATTAGTTAAATAAGCTTTGTACTTATCTGCTTGATCTTTAAGAAATAAGGTTTGCCTCATTATATCAATATAGCGGACAGCCAAATCATCATCATCCATCATAATAGCCAATTCTATAAAATGGCGCAATACTTTATAGTTCTCTCCTATCGACACCCACTGTTCCATATTCAACTGTAAATCAACAGTTAAGAATGAACCATAAAAGAATAAATCATTACAATAAATAACCATATCAGATGATATTTCCGATGGATTTTTAAGGAAAGGCATCTTCATATCAAACAAATGATTCACCAGCTGACCGGTATTAGCCAATGCAATAACACGGAAAGCATTTTGTGTATGAGTCAATTGTTTGTCTTGTGGAATATTTTTCAACACGGTATTCCAATCTTTTTCATCCACCAAACGAGAGAGTTTCATCTCTTCTCTAAACATACGGCTCGTTTCATTCAGCATACCATAACAAAGGACTCCCACCTCTGCCAAAACGATTATGATGGTTCCTAGCCTTGGCAGTTGTTTCGCTCTGTATTTTAAAATCACCATGCAACAGACACTCAACACAAACAACACATTGACAACCAACAACTCCTTGAAATAAGGGTCTGACACAGGTGCGAACATCACATGTATGTAATGTTCCGTATAATAGAATGTTTTGCAGATATACGGTAATAAGAAAAACATGACAACCTGAATTCCTGCCATCCATTTCCGCTGTTGATGCCACTCATCTATGGCTATCATAATCATTGGCAAGACTGAGAAGAATCCTATATAAGGATATAACAACACTTCAACCAATAAGAAAAGGAACGCTTTCATCAGATATTTCTTCTGATCTGGCTCTTCTCTTTCTAACACAATCTTTTGATACAATGCATATTGCATGAATGTGTACAAGACACCTACAATCATGGCGAAATAGAATCCTATTTCAAACACCGCAAAGATAGAATACTTAATCGTCAGAAAAATCAGTAACAAAAGAACGGATGGCAGATAGGTCAACGCAATATTTTTTTCTTGCTTATCAAACAAGCGTTGAATAAGCAATTGAATCCCTGTCAAAGCCAATGCAATGACAACAGCTGATAGCCATGGATAATAACAAATCTGATTCAGATATCGTCCACAGTATTTCAACCATCCTGCTGATTGATGGATGGTTTCTGCCGCAAATACCGAATTATCTATAAAATAATTCCTCCAGAAGAACTGATACAATACATCCTTACATATAACACCTAAGACAATCAAACAGATCAGAAAAAATAGCCCTCTGACCACCCATGGGAATTGTCTGCTTGACAAAAAATTGTTCTTTTCAGACTGTTTCATTTTACTTATGTTTATATAATTCTTTTTATTAAATACTGATACAACCCTTCACATGTATCTTCCAACAGATCCATCACTCGTTCAAATCCCTCATTTCCACCATAATATGGATCTGGAACATACGTATCTGTCGTTCGTATTGCGAACTCTGTCATCTGATGAATCTTTGCTTCTTGTTCAGGTGTCGCAGCTCGTTCTTTTAATTCATCCACATTGGAATTATCCATTCCGATGATAAGGTCAAATTGTTCAAAATCATACCCTTTTACCGGTCTAGAGATGGATGTCACATCATATCCCCTCAGTCCTGCGAAATAACGCATACGAGAATCTGCTGGTTCACCTTGATGATAACTTAAAATCCCCGCTGAATCCACGAAAAAACGTTCATCTTCATGTTTAGCCAATACAGCCTTCATCACAGCTTCGGCAGCAGCTGAACGACATATGTTACCTAAACAGACAAATAAGATATTATATGTTTTTTGTTTCTGTTCCATTCAAATTTTCCCGATTAACCTGTTGTTTTTTCTTTTTCCAAAAAGGTCTTTTCCCTTTTTTCTCAGTAGCGGAATTAGGCTGATGTTCATCCGATGGTTGTCTGCGACGACCTTGTTCCTTTTTTCCTGAGTCTTTCGATGAATCTTTCGTCTTGAATTTTCCTCGTACATGCTTACCTTGATGTCCCTCTTTCGTATTTCGCTTAGGTGCATACACTGGTCCGTCACCAATCTCCTTAGGCATAGGCAATTTATCAATGACTTTATTCAAGAATCGTTCAATTTTCAGGAATCGTATCTGATCCTCTTCCGAAATAAAGGTCATTCCTCTACCCTTACGATTGGCTCTAGCCGTTCTTCCGATTCGGTGAATATAATCCTCCACATCACGAGGAACATCATAATTGATTACCAACTCAATATCATCAATATCGATACCTCTCGACACAATATCCGTAGCTACCAAGACAGGCACCTTTCCACTTTTAAAATTAAGCAATGCAGCATCTCGCGCCTCTTGTTCCAAGTCTGAATGAATCTCCGCTACCGATATATTCTGACGTCGCAACAGACGCACCATCTCTTTCACCTTGATTTTTGAGGAAGAGAACACTATCGTTTTAGAAGGATCTTCTTTCAGAACAGAAATCAACAAAGGGAGTTTCTGCGCCTCATAACATACATAAGCTCCCTGCTCTATTCCATCTGCCGGCTTTGAAATGGCTATGTTCACCATTGCTGGCTCATGCAGAATCGACTCTGCCAACTTTTGTATCTTCGGAGGCATTGTAGCTGAAAACATAATCGTCTGTCTGTTTTGCGGCAATCGCTTCACAATCTGGATAATATCATCATAAAAGCCCATATCCAACATGCGATCAGCTTCATCCAACACAAAATAACTAACTTTAGAGAAATCTACATTATCCAAAGAGACATGTGATATCAGTCGTCCTGGTGTTGCAATAACAAAATCAGCCCCCAGCTGTAAAGCTTTCTTCTGTTGCTCCCATGCTCCTGCATCATTACCTCCATAAACAGCGACCGAACTAACAGGAAGGAAGTATGAGAACCCCTCCAATTGCTGATCGATCTGCTGGGCCAACTCTCGCGTCGGTGCCATGATGATTGCATTAACAGCCTCCTCTGGATGTGGAGACGTCAACATTCTATTGAGTAAAGGTAACAAATATGCTGCAGTTTTTCCCGTACCAGTCTGTGCACAAGCTATAATATCCTTCCCTTCTAAAATCAAAGGGATCGACTGCTCTTGTACGGGAGTCATCTCTTGAAAATTCATCGCCATAAGCCCATCCATTAAACTGGGCTCTAAATTCAGTTCATCAAATTTCATATAAATTAATATCTATCTTATTCTCTCTATATTGCAAATTTATGAAAATTATTGATATTAAAGAAACTACATAGGATCCACATCCACATTTATCATCACTCCTCGATATGCTTTCTGTGATAATAATTCATTCATCAACTCTCGTAATAACTCCTTCGCTTTCTCAAATGATGCTTTTGATTCAATCTTCAACATAATCTTTTTCAGATAAAACGTCTGTATGCGCGAAACCAACGGTTTGTCAGGTCCATAGACCCTATCGGCAAAAACAGCCCGCATACCTCTCGCCAGACAATCAGCTGCGGCATCCAACACCATCATATCTTTTGATTTCATATATACGTTAATCAACCGATAATAAGGCGGATATTTGAATGCATATCGTTCATTCATCTGTTCGTTATACATCCCTTGATAATCATTGTTTTGCACCATTCTCACCACGGGATGATCGGGGGAAGTTGTCTGCAACACAACGATTCCTCGGTTGTTCTTTCGTCCTGCTCGCCCACTGACCTGCGAAAACATCTGGAATGAGCGTTCAAACGCTCTGAAATCAGGGAAATTCAATGTCGCATCGGCATTCATAATTCCGACTAAACGGACACGTTCGAAATCCAACCCTTTCGATATCATCTGCGTTCCCACCAACACATCAATCTCGCCTTGTTCAAACTGGGCAATGATCTTTTCATAACTCTTACGTGACTTGGCCACATCCAAATCCAAGCGCGCTACCGTTGCATTGGGAAACAACTCTGCCACCTCATCTTCTATCTGCTCTGTTCCAAGTCCGACGGGTGACAATGTAGGATTACCACATGCCGGACAAACATAAGGGACAGGTATTGAATAGCCACAATAATGGCAAACCAACTGATTACTATTCTTATGGTATGTCAAACTTATATCACAATTCGTACAACGTGGTGCCGCCATACAGGTTCGGCATTCCATATATGGTGAATAGCCTCTTCTGTTCTGAAAAAGAATCACCTGTTCTTTTCGGTCCAGCGCCTTTCGCATGTGAGACAGCAGCAAAGGGGTGAAATGCATCACCATCTCTTTTTTCCGCCGTGCTTCCTTCACATCCGCTACTAAGATCTCAGGCATCTCTATCCCTTCATAACGCTGCAGCAACTCCACCAATCCATATTTCCCTCTTTGTGCATTTGAATAAGACTCTATGGATGGTGTCGCAGATCCCAGCAACACCTTTCCATTCATCAGATGTGCCAAGATAACCGCTGCATTTCCTGCATGATAACGTGGTGCAGGATCAAATTGCTTGTAGGATGTTTCATGTTCCTCATCCACAATCACAAGTCCTAAATCTTTGAACGGAAGAAATACAGACGAGCGAACCCCTAATATCACCTTCACATCAGAATGGTCATTCAACAACTGTTTCCATACCTCAACTCTCTCGGCATCTGAAAACTTTGAATGATATACCAATAAACTATTGCCCAATACTCTTTTTAAACGATTGGTTATCTGTGTTGTCAAGGCAATCTCCGGCAATAAGAAGAGCACCTGTTTACCCTCTTTAATCATCTTCTCGATCAGGTGCAGATAGATCTCCGTCTTTCCTGATGAGGTTACACCATGCAACAAAACAGTCTGTTTCTCCTTAAATTGCTGTAAGATAGAGTCATAAGCAGTCTGCTGAACGGGCGACAAGGCAGACAATGGCTTTGTGGAGGTCACATGGTCATTCAGCCTACCCACCTCCTTCTTATACGTCTCCAGCACGCCCTTTTTCTCTAATGAAGAAAAGGCAGAAATGGAATCACAACGTTTCAACAGCTCCTTTTTAGCCACCTCCAAGACCTCTCCATGTCGTAAGAACTGCGATAACTGAAGATAGGTCATCAACATCATTTCCTGTTTCGGATGCTTCGACAACGCATCCAACAACGTATTCAGTTCCGATTCCTTATGATAGAAATCAGCCAACCGCACATATACCTCAGTCTTGGGTTTATACTTTTCCTCTATCAATTCAGTAATCTCAACAGCCCCCATCTCCATCATACGTTTCACAAGAGGAAGAACATTTTTCATGTCCATCATCTTATTCAATTCACTCACTGACAAAGACTTATCACCCAAGCAATCCAAGAGGAACTGTTCCCGTTCCTTCAACGGTGCCTCTGCCTCAAAGTCTCTCACTGCAGAGATGGAGGTTTCACTCTCTAATTTCAGTCCCGATGGAACGGCTGCTTTAAACACCTCACCTAAGGTGCATTGATAATAGGTAGCAATCCATTCCCATAACTTCATCTGGAGAGGACGGACAATGCTTTCATTATCCAAAACACTTATCACCTCCTTCACTTCAAACCCCTCTGGTGCCGTAAAATGGACACGATAGATCAGTGCTGTATAGAATTTAGTCTTTTGAAAAGGCACAATGACACGAGCCCCCACTTTTGCATCCGACTGCAATTCTTCTGGCATCTTATACGTATAAGTATTAGCCAAAGCCAGAGGCAATATGACATCCACATACATCTGCATACTGAATTAGGAATAAAGGGTTAAGATCGGTCTGAAGTTACGGAAAAAAGAGGACCCCGCCAAAGCTGAATCCTCTTCTTCTTTCTTTTTATATTTTGGATTATCCAACAATTTTCTTGTATAGGTTACGCATGCTAACTGCATCACCAATGATTTTGTGCAACTCTTCTACTTTTACACGATCTTGTTGCATAGTATCACGATAACGTAATGTTACAGTATTATCTTGCAATGTCTGATGATCGACAGTAATACAGAATGGAGTACCGATTGCATCTTGACGACGATAACGTTTTCCGATGGTATCCTTCTCCTCGTATGCACATCTGTAATCAAACTTCAACTCGTTCATGATCTCTGCAGCCTTTTCAGGAAGACCATCCTTCTTCAACAATGGCAAAACAGCACATTTAACTGGAGCTAATGCAGGAGGCAAAGACAAAACAACACGTTTATCACCACCTTCTAATTCCTCCTCTTTGTATGAAGCAGCCATAACAGAAAGGAACATACGATCCACACCGATAGAAGTCTCAATAACGTATGGAATATATGATTTGTTCTCTTCTGGATCAAAGTATTCAAGTTTCTTACCAGAGAACTGACTGTGACGAGACAAATCCCAATTGGTACGTGAGTGAATACCCTCCACTTCCTTGAAGCCAAATGGCATCAAGAACTCAATATCTGTAGCGGCATTTGCATAATGAGCTAACTTATCATGGTCATGATAACGATACTTATCGTCGCCAAAGCCAAGAGCCTTATGCCACTTCATACGGAACTCTTTCCAATGCTTGAACCAGTCTATTTCAGTACCTGGTTTTACAAAGAACTGCATCTCCATCTGCTCAAATTCGCGCATACGGAAGATGAATTGTCTTGCAACGATTTCATTACGGAAAGCCTTTCCAATCTGAGCAATACCGAAAGGAATCTTCATACGACCTGTCTTCTGCACATTCAAGAAGTTAGTAAAGATACCTTGACAAGTCTCTGGACGAAGATAGATGCTTGTAGCACTGTCAGCTGTAGATCCAATCTCAGTCTTGAACATCAAGTTAAATTGCTTAACATCTGTCCAGTTCTTTGTTCCACTGATAGGACAAACAATATTCTCATCCAAGATGATTTGCTTCATCTCATTCAAATCATTGTCATTCAATGCCTTTGCATAACGAGCATGAAGAGCATCTCTCTTTTCTACGTGTTCCAACACACGAGGATTTGTTGATTTGAATTTCTCAACATCAAAAGCATCACCAAACTTCTTAGCTGCTTTTTCAACCTCTTTATTAATCTTATCGTCGTATTTAGCTATTTGATCTTCAATCAAAACATCTGCACGATAACGCTTCTTTGAATCACGATTGTCTATCAATGGATCATTGAACGCATCTACGTGTCCTGAAGCCTTCCATGTCGTAGGATCCATAAAAATTGCAGCATCAATACCTACAATGTTTTGATGCAACAACGTCATACTGTCCCACCAGAACTTCTTAATATTATTTTTCAACTCAACACCGTTCTGACCATAATCATAAACAGCACCTAATCCACCATAAATTTCACTAGAAGGGAATACGAATCCATATTCCTTGCAATGTGATACTAATTGTTTAAAAACATCTTCTTGAGAAGCCATATTGATTATCTATTTTAAATTTCTATTTACCACTTTATCGTGCTTATTTTATTGAAATTGCAAAGTTAGTTTATTTTTATTAAAATTCAGCATTTTATTGGATGGTATTCTATATTTTGCAAAAAAATATATCTTTGTACATCTATAATCTTACTCTTTTATCACATGAATATCCTACTTCGTGAATGGACCTTGTCCGACAAAGATAGTTTGAAAGCATTATGCAATGCTGTTGACAGACAATATCTCTCCGACCGCTTGCCATCCCCCTACACCGATTCCGATGCGGAATGGTGGATAAACATGGTGACGGAGGCGGAAGGCAAGACCGGTCTGTTCCGTGCCGTGGTGGTGGACAATCAGGTGGTGGGCAGCATCTCAGTGGAACGGAAAGAGGACGTCTACCGCATAGATGGTGAGTTGGGCTATATGTTGCTGACGGACCATTGGTCGCAAGGCATCATGACGCAGGCAGTGGCACAGATTAGTCGTTTGGCCTTCGAGCTGCTTGACATCCAGCGAATTACCGCACATGTTTTCCTCTCCAACATCGCTTCTGCAAGGGTATTGGAAAAGAATGGCTACGAAAAAGAGGCTACGCTGCGCAAAGGAGCCATCAAGAATGAGGAGCTCCATACGATTGTGCAGTATGGGTTGGTGAAAGAAGATTCCAATTAGAATATTCAATTAAAAAGATGTACATTTGGAAAACAATATTTTTCTACTATGGCAAAAAAGAAGGAATTGGTAGAGGAACCGCTTGAGAAGCAGCTGTGGAAGGCTGCCGACAAACTCCGCAAGAATATTGATGCAGCTGAATATAAGCATGTTGTGTTGGGGTTGATTTTCCTAAAATATATATCTGTATCATTTGAACAGCTCTATAATCAGTTGGTGGAACAGCAGTCGGAAGGTGCAGACCCAGAAGACCGTGAGGAATATGCTGCCGAAAACGTTTTTTATGTCCCCCCTACTGCCCGATGGAGCTATCTGACCGATAATGCAAAGAGTCCGCAGATTGGCAAATATATTGATGATGCGATGGATGAAATTGAGCGGGAGAACAGATCGCTAAAAGGTGTGTTGCCTAAGGTCTTTTCTCGTCCGAACCTCGATCCGACAAGTCTTGGGGAGCTAATTGATTTGATTGGTAATTCAACCCTGCAAAATACCAGCACCAAAAGTGCAGACCTTCTTGGCCATGTTTTCGAATATTTCCTAGGAGAGTTCGCCTTGGCTGAAGGCAAGAAGGGCGGACAATTCTACACGCCACGTAGCGTAGTGGAGCTCTTGGTCAATATGCTGGAACCCTACAAAGGACGTGTGCTTGACCCTTGCTGTGGCTCTGGAGGTATGTTCGTGCAGAGCGAGAAATTTGTGAAGGAGCATCAGGGACGTATCGAGAACATCTCCATCTACGGACAAGAAAGCAACCAGACCACTTGGCGACTCTGCAAGATGAACCTTGCCATCCGTGGCATTGATGCTTCGCAGGTGAAGTGGAACACCGAGGGCTCTTTCCTCAACGATGCACACCGCGATGTGAAAGCAGACTATGTGTTGGCCAATCCACCATTCAACGACAGTGATTGGAGTGGCGACCAACTCCGCACCGACGCTCGTTGGCAGTATGGTGTGCCACCAACAGGCAATGCCAACTTTGCATGGATTCAACACTTCATTTATCACTTGGCGCCATCAGGACAAGCAGGTTTCGTGCTTGCTAAAGGATCGTTGACCTCCAAAACAAGTGGAGAAGGTGACATTCGTAAGGAGCTGATTGATAAAGGTCTGATTGCTTGCATTGTAAACTTGCCTGCCAAGTTGTTCCTGAACACACAGATACCGGCTTGTCTGTGGTTTGTGACACGCAACCGTACCAAGCGTGCCGGTGAGATCCTGTTTATTGATGCCCGCAACGAAGGACATCTCATCAACCGTCGTACCCGTGAGTTGTCGGAAGAAGATATTCGAAAGATTGCCAACACTTATCATCTTTGGAAAGAGGAATCAAAAGACTATCAGGACGTGGCAGGATTCTGTGCATCCGTTCCCGTAAGCCGTGTGGCAGAGTTGGACTATGTGCTCACCCCAGGTCGATATGTGGGTTTGCCCGAAGAGGAAGACGACTTCAACTTTGCCGAGCGCTTTGCCACTTTGAAAGCCGAGTTTGAGGAGCAACTGAAAGAAGAAGAACGGCTGAACAAGGTGATTTTAGAGAATTTGGGGAAGATAAAAATTGAATAAGGTATGAGCGAGATAATGAAAACCGATTTGACCGAACGCATAGAACGGCTGATTACAGAGGCAAGAAAACGCACCGTGGCCGCTGTCAATACGGCAATGGTCTATACCTATTATGAAATAGGCCGGATGATTGTGGAGGACGAGCAGCAGGGAGAGCAGAGGGCGGAATATGGAAAATTTGTATTAAAGAATGTGGCAGAACATTTAACCAGAAAATTCGGTAAGGGCTTCTCTTTGACGAATTTAGAACTGATGAGAAAGTTTTATAAGGTGTACTCTCAAATTCCTCAAACACTGTCTGAGGAATTCAATGACACTGCAATTTTCCAGACACTGTCTAGAAAATCTTCACTACCATTGACGAAACCACAAAATACACAGATACTGTCTGATAAATCCGAAAGCGAGAATTCCGAAACACTTTTGCGGAATTCCGAAAAAGGTCAGGCAGTGTCTGACCAATTGCACTTCACCCTCAGTTGGTCGCAGACAACGACTGCTGGAAGAAAATATCAAATGGAGAGAACTGATTATAAGTGACATGAAAGAATAAATTATAACATACAAATATTGAATTATGGAAGAAAAAGACATACGCTGGGTGCAGCGATTCAGCAACTACCGTAAGGCATTGGTGAAGTTCAACCAAGCCGTTAACATAGTTTCTGACCAAATGGATTGGGACGATGAAGTTGACGATTTGCTTGAAGAAGGTTTAATTCAACGATTCGAATATACCCATGAACTTGCATGGAAAGTGATGAAGGATTATGCCGAATACCAAGGACATACAAACATTGGCGGTTCGAGAGATGCTTTCCGCAAAGCACTTGAAATAGGAATCATTGAGGATGAACATTGGATGGATTCCATTCAAGACCGGAACTTGACCTCTCATAATTATGATGATGAAACAGCTCAAATCGTTTTGAACGCTATCATCGAAGTCTATGCACCGCTACTCAATGCTTTTGAGAAAAAAATGCTTCCACTTTCGGGACTTGAACCTACATTGTTTTAATTATGCCTTACGGACTGAAAGACATAGAATTGCAGAAGCTGGGCGAAGTGTTCGCATCAAACGAGAGAATTGATCGTGTGGTTTTGTATGGATCACGTGCTAAAGGAAACAACAAACCTTTTTCCGATGTTGACATCACCATGATAGGTGAGAATCTGACGCATACAGACCTCAATCGTATCAGCCTTGCTATCGACGATTTACTGCTTCCCTACCAGTTCGACATCTCCATCTTTCGCACCTTAAAAAATGAGGATCTCATTGCTCATATACATCGCGTTGGCATCACAATATATGAGCGTGAAAACGAGTGGAAAGAATATAAGTTGGGTGAGATTGCTGATGTACAAACAGGTCCTTTCGGCAGTCAGCTTCATATGAGTGATTATAAAAATGAAGGAACTCCTATAATTACAGTTGAACATTTAGGTGACAATAAAATCATTCATAACAACTTACCTTTAGTAGGTGATGAGGATAAAAATAGATTGTCGAAGTATTTATTAAGTGAAGGAGATATTGTTTTTAGTAGAGTTGGTTCTGTTGATAGACGTGCCTATGTAAGTGCAGCAGAAAATGGCTGGATGTTTTCAGGTCGTTGTTTAAGAGTAAGACCTTCTAAAAATGTTGATTCGAAATACCTTTCATATTACTTCGGTCTTGAAGATTTTAAGGAAACTATTAGAAGAATAGCTGTAGGAGCCACAATGCCTTCTATTAACACATCAATATTGAGCGACGTTGTTTTATCACTCCCTTCATTACCCACCCAACGCCACATCGCCTCCATCCTCACCTCTCTCGACGACAAAATCGACCTTTTGCGCCGAGAGAACGCAACGCTTGAAGCTATGGCGGAGACGCTGTTTAGGCAGTGGTTCGTGGAGGGGGCTAAGGAGGAGTGGAAGGAAGGAAAGTTGGGGGATGAATTTAATTTCACTATGGGACAATCCCCGAGCGGTGATAGTTTTAATGAAGAAGGTGTTGGCATACCTATGTATCAAGGTAATGCTGATTTTGGTTTTAGGTTTCCTTCAAAGCGAGTTTTTACAACCCAACCGACAAGATTTGCAGAACCGAATGACACATTAATCAGTGTTCGTGCACCTGTTGGCGCGCAGAATATGGCAACAGAGAAATGCTGTATTGGCCGTGGTGTTGCCGCTTTCAGATACAAAGGCAACCCTTCTTATTATTCATATACTTATTACAAACTAAAGTCGTTGTTGGAAGAAATCAAACAATTCAACGATAATGGAACTGTGTTTGGCTCAATCAGCAAATCTGATTTTGAAAATTTGGATATAGTGATACCTGATGATGAAACAATTAAAATGTTCCAAAGTCAGGTTAAGGTAATTGATGATAAGATAATCAACAACAATAATGAAATCCAAACCCTTGTACAGACTCGCGACGGATTGTTGCCTAGGCTGATGAATAATGAAATAAAATTATAGAATTATGGAAGATATTAACAACAAGAAAAAAGCAAAAACTGCTCAAGAAGTTAAACTTCGTATTAAGAAGTATCTAGAATTGGAGAATGTAACTGTATTGGCAGGTGCAGGCACTAGTTTCCATTTGGGAGCTCCCATTATAAGAAGTATACCAGATGGATTAAAGGGTGTGTGCCAAGAATCTGTTGAGAAGTACTTTGGAATTGATAAAGATCCTTCATATGAGGATTTATTCAACTGTTTACAAGCAGATAAGTATCTTAAAGAGAAAAAGGATGAGAACGTTGATGGCATAACAAGTGTTATGGTAGAAATGCAGAAATGGCTATTTAATAGTTGTGACACACAAAAAACAACGATTCATGAACTATATAAGGATGATGGTCAGTTGCAAGTAAATCGTTATTATTATCATGAAGCCTTTTTAAAGAAGTTGCTGCAAAGACCAAACAATTTGAGGCGGGCAAATTTATTTACAACAAACTATGATATGGCATTTGATTATGCGTTGGATAATTTAGGCATTCATTATATTAATGGATTTATGGGAGTTCATAATCGTTGTTTTCGCCCTGAAGTCTATGATTACGATATTTATTATCCAGGTCAAAGTGTATCTGGTAAAGTACATAGAGCGGAAAAGGTTTTAAGGTATTATAAAATGCATGGCTCGTTATCATGGGTGTCAACGAAATCTTCTACATCAAACGTGTATGGTATCAGAGAAGTAGCGTTAGATGGGGCTTTTGAACCTGACACAGATAAACAGATAATGATATATCCTTGTGTAAGCAAAAAGACTTTCACATTGGATTTGCCATATTCTGAATTGTTCCGACAATTTGCCCAAACCATAACACAACCACAATCTGTGTTGTTCTGTATTGGTTATTCATTTTTTGATGAGCATATCAACGACATTATATATCAAGCATTGTCAATCCCTTCATTCACATTGATAATAGCGAACTACAAGATTAATGAGGAAATTCAAAAACTCAAAGACTTGAATGATCCAAGAATTATTATTCTAGATCCTGAGGATTCAGATCAATCTACTTTTGTAGGCTTTGTAAAAAACGTAATGCCTGATTTGTACGAGGAGAATGAACAAATAATGGTTTCTGAAACAATGAATAAATTATATCCTACAGAGCCAGCAAATAATACAACAGAATATACAAACAACGAAGGAAATGAGTCAGAATAAAATAATAGGAAGGGTCTTGTCTGTTGACAATTTCCGTGTCTTCATAAAGATTGAAGAAGATATTAAAGGGGCTTTCAAAAGCGGTGTCAATGATATTTATGAAGTTGCTCGAATCAATTCATATCTTATTATTCCTGTGGGTGCGGATAGAATTGTGGCATTGATCACAAGAGTGACAATGAAAGAAGAAGTTGAATTGAACGCCACCACTACAAGTATTGTTTTGCCTTCT
The DNA here is from genome assembly GCA_045113275.1 of Paludibacteraceae bacterium. GTDB lineage: Bacteria > Bacteroidota > Bacteroidia > Bacteroidales > Paludibacteraceae > UBA1181. The sequence continues at coordinate 27,837 of JBGUIU010000025.1, read as the reverse complement.
TCTTCTCGATATATTTCAGCAACCATGCTTGGCACAATTGCTAAAAATGGTAACAAGGAACATTTTATTCAAGGAGTATATAGTTTCCCTTCGTTAGATAATCCAGTTTGGTATGTTACGGAAGAAGACTTGAAACATATTTTTGACGATAAAGACAACGGGGAAGACATTGATTACCAGAAAGACTATTACTTACCTATAGGAATATCTCCTGCTTTCCAAAACTACAAAGTTAAAATATGTCCCGATCAGTTTTTTGTAAAACATGCGGCAATTTTGGGAAATACTGGTTCTGGCAAATCATGCACATTGACATCAATCCTACGTAATTTGTTTCGGTTTGAGTATAATAATCATTCAAACCTAACAAATGCTCACATAGTTATCTTTGACACTAATGGCGAATATAGGGATGCTTTTCTTCCAGAAAAAGAAAAACTCACAAAGAAAGAAGAAGTAGAAGAGCTTAAATTGATCAACGCATATTATTATGGTGGTGACGAAGAGGTTAAGGTGCCATATTGGTTAATGAATTGGAACGATTTCAGATCTTTGTTTAATCCAGGGGAAGGAGTACAGGCTCCCGTATTGAATAGAGCAATAGGATTGGCGAAGAATGAACAAGAAGCAAATTCAAAAAACGTTATTCCTAATCAATTAAAATCTGAGATTGAAGGGGTGCTGTCAAGCAACTTTGAAGATATCAAGAAAAGAACCGGAACGCAATCTTATGGAAATTGGGAATGGAAAGACGGAAATGAGATCGTTGGTATTGGAGAGGCAATTAAAGTTTATAATAAGCATTTTGGAGAATTGATATGTAATCTTGGGAATGAGGATAATTTTAATGATGCATCGAAACTACAACCTTTAATTAATTGTATCGAGGAGGCATATAAACAAATCATAGCTGATGATATAGCTGTACAAATTACCAGTGAGCAAAATATTGACCTGCCAATTTGGTTCTCATATCGGGATTTATGCAAGAAGTTTTTGGATGCGGCAATTAATCAAGAAGGGGTCGGCAATAACCGTATTGCAGAGTTTATGTCAACATTAAGATTAAGGATGAATAGTTTCTTGAATGATAAGAGAATAGCCATTCCGCTTATGTTGAAAGATACAGAAGAAGCTAATAAAAACATTTTACCACAATTCATAGCCTTATTGTTAGGCGATTACAATAAGTGTTTTGCTAAAAATGATAGCGATAATTATATCAAAAAATACACTGCAAGTAATGACTCAAAAAATGATAATACAAATCAAATAACAATTGTTGATGTCTCACAGTTGCCTTTCGAGGTATTGGAAACGATAACTGGGTTATTAGGTAGAATAATTCTTGAATTTGTTGCAAATTTCTGCCCCGAACAGAGAGGTAAGTTCCCAATTGTAATTGTATTGGAAGAGGCACAGAATTATATTGCTGAAGCAAAAGACTCAATTGCAAAAACTGTTTTCGAGAGGATAGCAAGAGAAGGTCGCAAGTATGGACTCTCATTAGTAGTGTCAAGTCAAAGACCTTCAGAATTATCAAAAACCGTTTTGTCTCAGTGTAATTCGTTTGTTATCCATCGTTTGCAAAATCCTGAAGATCAGAAATATGTTAGAGGTTTAATATCGAGTGCGAGTGCTGATTTGTTGGAGCAGTTGCCTATTATTCCTCAACAACATGCAATTATTACAGGTGATTGTGTTAGAACTCCTATTCAAGTTAGAATTGACGATGTGAATCCAACACCCAATAGTCATAATCCAAAATTTATTGAGAATTGGATAAAAAGAAATGATAGCATTTCTGATGATATATATACAGAAACATGTAATCGATGGCTTGGCAAAACAAATGTTCAAAGCGATGATGCGATTGCTGAAAATCCCCCAGTTTAATTGAGAATTGACTATTTTTGCAAACAGGTTTTTATATGATAAAAGACATAAATATAAAAAACAATAACCTCACATTGCCTGACAATTTCGTCAACGATGTACGTTCTATCATTGAAAATGGTCGGAAGCAGGCATACACGGCAGTTGGACAAGCCGCTATTGCAACCTATTGGAATGTCGGTCGTCGTATAGTGGAGGAAGAACAAGCAGGTAAGTCTCGGGCAGAATACGGAAGTCAGCTCATTCCAATGTTGGCAGAGCAACTGACAAAAGAATATGGTAATGGTTACGGACAGCGCAATCTTGCCTATTATAGACAATTTTATCTGACATTCAATAATTTAGAGATTTTGCACACGCGTGTGCAAAATCTTACTTGGTCACATATCAGAAGAATTCTTTCCGTTGCCAATCAGCAAGCCAGAGAATGGTATTTTACCGCAGCATCAGAACAAAGATGGAGTGTACGAGAACTTGACCGCAACATTTCAACACAATACTTTGAACGTCGATTGGCAGCACAACTCCCTACTAAGGTAGAAGATTTGCCCCAACAGACTGAACGTGACCCATTGGAGTACATCAAAAATCCGATAGTGGCAGAATTTATGGGCTTTCATCGTGACACCATCTATTCCGAGACAGAACTCGAACAGTCATTAATTGATAATCTTGAAAAATTCATTTTGGAACTTGGTCGTGGCTTTGCCTTTGTAGAGCGCCAACAGCACATTGTAACTGATACGGCAGAGTTCTTCATAGATTTGGTTTTCTACAATTACAAGATGAAGCGTTTTGTTATCTTTGAATTGAAGACACACAAGCTAACGCATCAGGACATTGGACAGTTGGATATGTATGTCCGCATGTATGATGATCTGGTAAAAGGAGACGATGACCAACCCACCATTGGAGTATTACTATGCACGGATACAGACAACACCATCGCACGTTATTCGGTACTTCACGAAAGTGAACAACTTTTTGCGACCAAGTACATGACTTATATGCCCACAGAAGAAGAGTTGCGCAGGGAGATTGAACAACAGAAACAATTCTTTTGGGAGCAACATAAGATGACTTCTAATACGGATAAAAAACAATAAAACTATGACCCATCTCCACGAATCCGACATCGAACAAATGCTTATTGAGCAGCTGAAGTCCAAAGGGTATCATTACCTTTATGGACCGGAGATTGCGCCTGACGGCGAGACTCCCATGCGTACCAGTTTCGAAGAGGTGGTGCTGCATGACAAGCTGGCAAATGCGGTGAAACGGCTCAACCCATCTCTGCCTTCTTCTGTGCAAGACGAGGCAGTTAAGAGTGTGCTACGCATCAGTTCTCCTGATATTCTGTCCAATAACGAAACATTTCATCGCCTATTGACGGAAGGCGTACCTGTGTCGGTACACAAGGATGGCATGGAGCGTGGCGAACGTGTGTGGCTTGTCGATTTCAATGATCCATGGAACAATGAATTCACGGTGGTCAACCAATTCACCATCATCGAAAACGGTCACAACCGTCGTCCTGATGTCATCCTCTTTGTGAACGGTCTGCCCTTGGTGCTCTTCGAGCTGAAGAATGCCGCCGATGAAAATGCCACATTACACAGTGCCTATAAACAGATTGAGACTTATAAGCAACAGATCCCTTCGTTGTTCACTTACAACGCATTGGTCATCCTTTCCGACGGATTGGAGGCGCGTGCTGGCTCGTTGTCCGCTGGCTTCAGCCGATTCACCGCATGGAAGAGCACCGATGGAGAGAGCCTCGCATCTCATCTGGTAAATGAATTGGAGGTGCTGATCAACGGTATGCTAAACAAAGATACCCTACTCGATTTGGTTCAATCGTTCACTGTGTTTGAAAAACAGAAACAAGAAGACCTTAAGACAGGACTAACCATCATCAAGACGGTGAAGAAAATAGCCGCCTATCACCAATACTATGCCGTAAACAAAGCGGTAGAATCCACATTGAGAGCTACAGGCATCAATGCGAAAAATTATGCGGCCGAATCGCCTGCTAGCTACGGACTAAAAACTGTGCAAGAACAGCAACAAGGCGACCATCGTGCTGGTGTGGTATGGCATACGCAAGGAAGCGGGAAATCACTTACAATGGTCTTCTATACCGGCAAAATCGTACAGCGACTCAACAACCCCACTGTAGTTGTCATCACAGACCGCAATGACCTCGACGACCAGCTTTTCGACACCTTCACAGGTGCCCGACAACTGCTGAGACAAACGCCTGTGCAGGCCGATAGTTGCGAACATCTGAAAAGATTACTACAAGTACAGTCGGGCGGTGTCATCTTCACCACCATACAAAAATTTCAACCCGAGTCGGGCAATGTTTACGAAACGCTTACCGATCGTAGCAATGTCATTGTGATTGCGGATGAGGCACACCGCACCCAATACGGATTCAAAGCCAAGACGGTGGATGTGCGCAACGAGGCTGATGAGGTAGTCGGTTTCGAGATTAAATACGGATTTGCCAAATATCTGCGTGACGCATTGCCCAATGCGACCTACCTTGGATTCACAGGAACACCCATCGAATCGACTGACGTGAATACACCGGCAGTGTTTGGTAACTACATTGACGTGTACGACATCGCACAGGCTGTCGAGGATGGAGCCACAGTGCGTATTTTCTACGAAAGCCGTCTTGCTAAGATTGAATTGAGCGACGAAGGGCGACAATTGGTGCAAGACCTCGATAAGGAGTTGGAAACCGAAAACATGAACGATGTGCAGAAGGCTAAAGCCAAATGGACCCAGTTGGAAGCGCTTATCGGTAGCCCGAATCGTATAAAAAACATTGCTAAAGATATAGTGACGCACTTCGAAGAACGTCAAAAGGTATTTGAAGGCAAGGCAATGGTTGTCGCAATGAGCCGTCGCATCGCCGCTGATTTATATGAAGAGATTGTCAAACTACGCCCTGAGTGGCATTCCGACGACCTGTCGAAAGGTGCCATCAAGGTAGTGATGACATCCTCCGCATCCGATGGTGCCAAGATCTCCAAACATCACACCACCAAAGAACAGCGACGTGCCCTGGCTGATAGAATGAAGGACCCTGACGATGAATTAAAGCTCGTTATCGTCCGTGATATGTGGCTTACTGGCTTCGATGCCCCTTGCTTGCACACATTATACATCGACAAGCCTATGCAAGGACATAACCTCATGCAGGCCATCGCCCGTGTGAACCGTGTGTATAAGGACAAGCCAGGAGGCTTAGTGGTTGACTATCTGGGAATTGCTTCCGATTTGAAGAAAGCTCTATCGTTCTATTCCGATTCAGGCGGAAAGGGAGACCCTACGATGCAACAGGAACAAGCTGTCGCATTGATGCAAGAGAAGATGGAAGTGGTGGAGCAAATGTTTTTCGGGTTTGACTATAAACAATATTTCACCTCCGACACTTCTGGTAAATTGTCATGGATATTGAAAGCCGAAGATTTCATCCTAAGTCTGGAGGACGGGAAAAAACGTTTTGTCAACGAAGTGGCAGCGTTAGGTAAGGCCTTCGCTTTAGCCATTCCTCATGATGCTGCTATGGATGTAAAAGATGAGGTGGCATTCTTCCAAGCTGTGAAAGCACGTCTTTGTAAGTTTGATCAAAGTGGTTCCGGACATTCCGATGAGGAAATCGAGAGCACTATTAGACAGGTCATCGACAAAGCCTTGGTTTCGGAAAAAGTCATTGACCTATTCGATGCGGCAGGCATCAAGAAGCCAGACATCTCGATACTTTCAGAAGAGTTCCTAATGGAATTGAAGGGAATGGAGCATAAGAACATTGCCATGGAGGTGCTGAGAAAATTGTTGGAGGATGAGATTAAGACTCGTTCAAAATTCAATGTGGTTGAAGGTCGTACTTTGATGGAAATGTTGGATAACTCCATCACCCGTTATCACAATAAAGTCATCACCGCAGCTGAAGTCATCGATGAACTGATAAAACTGAGTAAGACCATTGTACAAAAAGACAAGGATGCTGAAAACATGGGACTTACAACATACGAATATGCATTCTATTCCGCTGTAGCCGACAATGCAAGCGCCAAGGAGTTGATGGGGAAAGAGAAGCTACGTGAGTTGGCCGTGGTATTGACTGAGACCATCCGTCAAAACACAACAATTGATTGGACTATCAAAGAGAATGTTCGAGCAAAGATGAAGGTGGCTGTCAAACGTCTGTTACGTAAATATGGTTATCCACCAGATATGCAATTATTGGCGACGGAGACGGTTTTAAAACAGGCGGAAATGATGGCGCAGGAATTAACTCGTTCATGACCTACGCCAACACCATCCTCTCCTACTCCTTTCCAAACATACTAATAAAAAATCCTATCCCATCAATAACAGGATTATACTTCGGCATTGTGCCATCAATAGGGAAAGTCTTTTCATAAAGCTTCTCTGACAGCTCTTTCGTCAGCATGTTTTTGAACCTTTTCTTGGTTCCTTTTGGAATGATAAGCATCTTCAATGATGCACATTCACAGAAAGCATCTTCACTGATATTCTTGACCAATGGCGGAATAATAACTACTTTCAAATCTCGACATTGATAAAAGGCATTTTTACCGATACTACTTACCGTCTTAGGAATAGCAACCACCTTTTTAGTGTCAACATACGCTATAAGATGTCCTGCCTTGGTGTCTATCAACATACCATCCCGAACAGCAAACTGACGTGAATTACTCACTATTTTAAGTCCTTCTGACATCTGAAATGGATTTTCTCCTATGCTTTCAAGAGAGGATGGAAGTTTGATATTAAATTGTCCTTTACAAAATCCAAATGCCCCATTCCCAATATGCAATAAAGAGTTTGGAAGATCTATTTTTTCTAAATGAGTAGTAGCAAAGGCACCTTCACCGATACTTTTTAGGGAAGATGGAAGTATAACCTCCCGTAAATTTTCACAGAACATGAAAGTATAGTCTTCAATCGTTTCAAGTGACCTTGGAAATTCAATTTTTAATAATGATGTTGAGTTTGAAAACGCACGTTTGCCAATACTCGTAAGTGAATCAGGCAATGAAACCTCAACCAAATGGGTACCGAAGAAAGCATAGTCACCAATACTCGTGAGTGATTCTGGAAATGAAATCGTCTCTAAACAGGTGTCATCAAATGCATGATTACCGATACTCGTAAGAGTAGATGGAAGAGTAACTGTTACCAAAGATGTTTCTGAAAAAGCATAATCTTCTATTCTGGTAAGTGATTCTGGAAGAGTGATTTCCTCAAAATAACATCCACGGAAAGCATAGGCACCAATTTTCGTAAGTGAAGATGGAAGAGTTATTTCCTCCAAACCAGTATCTGCAAAGGCAAAACTACCGATACTCGTAAGAGACTCAGGGAATGACACTTCCTGCATGTATGTACCTTCAAAGGCATGCTCTCCTATACTTACAAGTGAAGACGGGAAAATTACTGTTTCCAAATGAGTTCTAGCAAAAGCATAATCTCCAATATGGGTAAGGGTATCCGGAAGATTGACTTCATCAAATTCACATCCATGGAAAGCATAGTTACCAATACTCGTAAGTGAAGCTGAAAGGGTTATCTCCTCTATACCAGTATCTGCAAAGGCATAATCACCGATAGTCGTAAGAGTATCAGGAAACGACACTTCCCGTATGCTTATATCTTCAAATGCATGGTTACCTATGCTTACAAGAGAGGCTGGCATTGTAAAAGACTTTAATCCTGATCCTTTAAAAGCATTATCACCGATACTTGTAAGAGAATCTGGGAGTGTGATACTATCCAAATCTGCATCTTCACAAAATACATTATTTCCAATGGACTTAACGATTTCAGGAATGACACATTCCCTTTTCATACTCAATCGTGACACTGGCACAAAACAAGAGATAAGACGTCCATCCTGAAGGTCTATCAAATATCCATCCTGCATAATGAACCGAGACGACTCACTCACTATTTCCGCCCCACAATTAAAAGGGTTGTCTCCTATGCTCGTAAGGGATGCCGGCAATGTCAGCTTCTTCAAATTACCACATGCTTCAAAAGCAAAATTTCCAATGTTTTCAAGAGCAGGCGGAAGATTAATCGTCATCAAACACGAACATTCCTCAAAAGCATTCTTCTCAATACTTATGAGAGAGGAAGGAAGTGTAATCTGACAGATAGAGTTACAATCTTCAAAAGCATAAGGATCTATAATTTTGACACATTCAGGAACAACGACACTCACTTTTTCGTCTCCTTCTTCCTCAAAATAAGCGATCAAACGACCCTCCTGAAGATCCAGTAACATTTGATCCTGAACAACGAAACGCGTTGATTCACTTATGATCTGTAAATTATTTACGTATTCGAAAGGAACATAGTCAATATTCGTGAGCGATGAAGGCAATACCAACACCTTCCCATCTGGATCATAGAAAGCTGATTTCTCAATGTTCATGATAGTTGAGGGAAGGACAAATTTATCAGGTAAAGGACATTCAGAAAATGCAAAACTACCAATTGTTTTAACCGATTTTGGAAAGATGACTCTATCTTGATCATCACTATTCAAAAAGGATATCAGACGTCCTTTTTGAACATCTATCAACATTCCATTCTCAACGATAAAACGAGACGATTTACTATCTATCTTACATCGATATGGGAAAGGGTTATCTCCTATTGTAGTAATGGACGCGGGTAGTTCGACATGTTCGATACCACTGCATTCAAAGGCGAAATCACATATCACCTCCGTACCCTCTTTGATGCGATAAAATTCTTTAGGCACTGCTCCCTGTGCATCCAACAGTCTTTTCCCATCAACACTGTACTTCACACAATCGTCATCCTCAATGCCATAGTCAAGATCATAATCTGATACCTCTGTAGATACTGACGTCTCCTGTTCTTCTTCCATAGAAGGAGCATCAAAATTCATGCTGTTCTGATTAAAAAAATCCATAATTTCTATTGGTTATAATAACTTTTTATAGCATTCTTTTTTTATCATACGTATTACTCGAAATGATAACGTTTGAAAAAATAGCAGAATGTCATTCAATCTCTATTTGACGAGTTCAATCTACTTTCCTCAATCAAATGCAAAGATAAAAAAAGTGTTTAATTATCCTAATTTTCTTATCAGACAGAATGGTTATTAATTATTATTCTACAGAGGTGTCTAACTTCATATAGCTCTTTCCTCCCTGGATATAGATTCCTTTCTCTGGCTGAGAAAGACGACGGCCTTGCAGATCATACACAGCTCCTACTCTCTCGTCATCTGCTTTCGATAGATTTAGACTTGTAGATTCAGCATATTTGTAGCCCCAGACACTCACACCATCATCTGCCACAGCCGAGAATGCAACAGTCTGTTCATTACTGGGTTCCATTGTCTGCTCTATCGCAACCCCTTTATAGCTCTTTCCATTTAAGGTGATGGTTAGATATGAGGTTCCCTCCTGAATTGTCCATTGACCAGTATATTCACCACTAACACGACCATCAGACATAAGTTCTATCTCAACTGGAACAATTGTTTCTTTGGATGTATGGTTAAGCTTATACCTATGAATCAACAACTTATAATAACCAGAAATCTGTTGTGTGGCAACCTGCTGAGTTGTGGCTATCTCTTCGCTTTTCAACTCTTCACCGGAATATTCAAATGGTGCGGCAACCAACCATCCATCCTCATTCTGGAAGAGTTGATGCACACGTACCTGATGTGTCTCACCCCAATTCTGAAAACGAGTATGATAGACCAGATAGGTGCGTCCATCCTCCGCTGCAATAACCGAATTATGGCCCTGTGAGCGTTCTCCAAGATTCCCTACCGTCTGCTTACCCCAATCCGTATAGGCTCCAAAAACATTCATGCCTCGATTGGTATTCGCCTTGGCTCCAAAATTCAATAGATATCTGTTATAGATGGCACTCTCATTCTGAGTATCTACATACGGTCCGTCAGGATGTTCTGAACGAAACAAACGGATCTGATACCCACCATTATTATAGTCATTAGGATCGCCTCCAGCCGCCAATCCTCCGTAACTCATAAACAGGAAGTAATACCCTCCGATATACTCTATGTAGGAAGCCTCACCCGACACATAGTAACCACCGGCAATCTTTTTTCCAAAGTAGGGATCCACGATGATATCGTTACCAGAACCTGTCAACGGATATTCCACATCATAATCACGTAACCCTGTGTACTCATCCAACTCCAACATCCAAATGCCTCCGCTCCACGATCCGTACGACATCCAAAGTCTTCCCTCTTCATCGAAGAAGACACATGGGTCAATGTTGTTAGGCCAACGTTCTCCCCAATTACCGGAACCAGTGCTTCCCATCGCATAACGGGCAGGTAAAGAGTTCTGTGTACCCAACACCAGTTCAAGGTCTGTCTCCTTGTACTCCGTTCCTCTCTTGAATCCACTGACCACCACAGGCGCTTGATAACGATACGGTCCTGTGATCTGATCCGCTGTCAGAAGAATGATGCTGGAATACCAGTTATCACCATTGACACTAAGGTACATACACCATTTGTTCATGAAGGGATTCCAAATAACATCAGGAGCCCACATATTACCATCAACATTGTAATAAGAGCTACCATGACTGGCCCAAGCGATTGCATTGAAGTTCGGCAAATCAACCATCGAACCTCTTTTCTTCACCTTCGTCACCGCTGGAGTCGTGAAGGCTGCACTATTAGCCGCATTATCATTGTTGTACGTTTGCCAGTTGGCAACAAAATCAGTCCAATTCATCATATCGGAAGACCAAGCTGAAGCCCGATGAGACCCGAAGATATAATAGCGTTCTGTACCCGGATCCCAAACAACGCTTGGATCATGAACACTCACACGAGAGCAATCTGCATAACTACTTAATGAAATAGTCAATACGACAAGAGACAATAGTGTTTTCTTCTGCATATATTCAACGATTTTATGGTTCTGAAGGAATGATTCTCCTCTATCATTCCAACATTTCCGCAAAACTACGAATAAATCTTTATATTTGCATTATTAAACACAATTATTCATACATCATGAAACAGTTAATATTCAGCATTCTGTGTATCACCCTGATCGGCTGTAACACAACACAACAAGAGGAATCAAACAACACGGAAGTCAATAAGGCCAACAGCGAACTGACAGTCTTCAACGTACAAGAAGCATTTGAAAAGAATGGCTTCACCTGGTTCACAGAAAACCTAATTCTATGTAGCGGTGATACTACCGAGAACAATGCCATGACCATCGGATGGGGCTCCATCGGCAACTATATTGGTCATGATCGTCCAACCGTAACGGTCTATGTTGCTCCTGCACGCTACACCTACAAATTCATGGAGAAATATCCACGTTTCACCATTATGCAGTTTGACGACCCTGCGATATGGAAGTATATGGGAACAAAAAGCGGACGTGACGGTGACAAAGCGGCAGCGCTCAATCTGCATGTAGCTTATACTGAACACGGAACACCTTATTACGAAGAAGCCACCATGGTGATTGAATGTGAAACCATGACGGCATGGCACCAGACGGAACAGGACTTCCGCAACAACACACCAAAGGAGTGGTACAGCAACTTTGATGCAGGCATCCACACCATCTATATCGGTGAAATCATCGGTGCTTGGAAAAGATAATCGAATAACGTTATAAAATATACAACAATGAAAGAACAAGTATTACAAGCCATGCGAGAGGCTGGCAAACCCGTATCTGCAGGTGATGTAGCCAAAGCATTGAATGCAGATCGTAAGGAAGTGGACAAGGCTTTTGCTGAACTTAAAAAAGAAGGCGCCATCGTTTCTCCTGTACGATGCAAATGGGAACCAGCCAAATAAAAAAGGAATGGTTCTACTGATAACAGGAGCATCTCATACAGGCAAGACCTTGCTTGCACAACGGCTACTAGAGCGACTCAAGTATCCGACTCTTAGCATAGACCACCTGAAAATGGGTTTAATCCGTAGCGGATACACCCAACTCACGCCGGAAGAGGATGATTCTCTTACAGAATACCTCTGGCCGGTGGTCCGTGAGATCATTAAAACGGCAATTGAGAACCAGCAAAATCTGATTGTCGAGGGATGTTATGTTCCTTTTGATTGGAGAAGAGATTTCACCGAAGCGTATCTCTCCGCTATCCGCTATGTATGCCTTGTCATGACAGACCATTACATAGACACACATCTTGATGAAATCAGGGATAAAGCATCTGTGATAGAACATCGGCTAGAGAACGATTCCTGTTCTCTTCAATCCCTAAAAACAGATAACCGCACCTACCAAAAAGGATGTGAGACGAACGGAGAATCGTTCGTCTGTATAAATGAACACTACGAAGAGACTATAGAAGTTCTAATAAACCAACTGGATGCACAAGAGGGTATTTTATAATACCCCATGTGAACGCCGAACCAACCACTTCCTCATACTGAACAACAGACAACCCATTGCAATAGAGAAAATAGACAAGAATTGAAAGATTGTTCCTGCTCCTAACTTCGTAACATAAGAAGCTAAGAAACCACCCATCAGATTGGCAAAGAAACTACTAAGGAGCCAGCATCCCATCATCAAGGAAGCTAATTTTACAGGTGACAACTTAGATACCATAGATAATCCGATTGGCGACAAACACAACTCGCCCAACGTGTGAAAAAGATAGGCAAAGATCATGAATAAGATATTCGCTTTCACTGCCTCATCCGCCACATCTCCGCCACGCTGCATCACAGCTCCAACAAGAACCAAGAATCCAACACCTAAGAGGATCATTCCCATCGACATCTTAGTCGGCACATTCGGTTCCTTTCCACTCTGTCCAAGTCGTTGCCATACAACCGACAAGATAGGGGCTAAAATAACAATGAAGACAGGGTTAATCGACTGGAACCAAGCCGTAGGAACCTCATAATTCAAAACGGAGCGATCAATATACTTCTCTGTATAAAGCGTCATCGAACTGCCCGCTTGTTCAAATCCAGCAAAAAAGAAGATACTGAATAGAACAAACACAAGGATAACCCCTATTCTATCCTTTTCTTCAGGAGAAAGAGGCGTATTTCCATATTGTTCCGATTCGCTGGAACGGATTGGCTTTTTACACAAATCACCTAATAATCGATTTCCTAACAATCTATATATCAAAAATCCAATTAACATACCCAAGGCAGCTATCAAGAAGCCGTAACGATAGCCATAATGAACTGCGAAGTAACCCGTGAGCAACGGTGCAAAAAAGGCGCCTATGTTGATGCCCATATAAAATATAGTATAAGCTGAATCTTTACGAGCATCACCTTGTTCATAAAGATTACCCACAATAACAGATATATTGGGTTTAAAGAATCCATTTCCAATAATGAGAAGGGACAACCCTAGATACAAAAATGTAAGGCTTGTTTCATAGAATAAGCAAAACTGTCCCATCATCATTGTGATGGCTCCTATCGCAATTGCACGACGCTGACCGATATAATTGTCGGCCAACCATCCACCTATCAACGGCGTGAAATAAACTAAACCTGTGAATACACCATACAATAAAGAGGCGTTTTGATCAGAGAAACCCAATCCGCCATTAAGCAAAGATTCAGTCAGATACAACACTAGCAGAGCGCGCATTCCATAGTAACTAAAACGCTCCCACATTTCCGTTGCGAATAAAAGGTAAAGGCCTTTAGGATGTTTTGCCATTTTAAATTTCAAAAACTAAATGTTAATACTAACAAAAGAAGGATGAAAACATTCATTTCCATCCCTCTTCCTTTTGTAAATTATGCTTCTTTTTTCTGAGCAGGTTTACCGATTGCTTCTCGCATGGTTGTATCTGCTTCCATATTCTTCATTCTATAGTAATCCATAATACCTAGATTACCGTTTCTGAAGGCTTCTGCCATAGCTTTTGGCACTTCAGACTCTGCTTCGATCACTCTAGCGCGAGCCTCTTGAGCCTTAGCCTTCATTTCTTGTTCAGCAGCGATAGCCATTGCACGACGCTCCTCAGCTTTCGCTTGTGCAATATTCTTATCAGCTTGTGCTTGGTCTATTTGCAATTGTGCACCGATATTCTTTCCGACATCAATATCTGCAATATCAATAGAAAGAATCTCGAAAGCTGTTCCTGCATCCAATCCTTTGCGTAAAACCAATTTTGAGATAGAATCTGGATTCTCCAAAACTGACTTGTGTGTCTCACTTGAACCGATAGAAGATACAATACCTTCACCGACACGAGCTAAGATAGTCTCCTCTCCTGCTCCACCGACCAACTGTTGCAAGTTAGCACGAACCGTCACACGAGCCTTAGCGATCAACTGAATACCATCCTTGGCTACTGCCGTTACAGGAGGTGTATCAATCACCTTAGGGTTAACCGACATCTGTACGGCTTGCAAGACATCACGACCAGCCAAGTCAATACCTGTCACCATCTTAAAATCCAACTCAATATTAGCCTTTGAAGCTGACACCAACGCATGAACAACACGATCTACATGTCCTCCTGCCAAATAGTGAGCCTCCAACTCATCTCTGGTAATGGATTTCAAACCAGCCTTATGTGCCTCGATCAATCCCTGTACAATCAAGCTAGGTGGCACATTACGAATACGTGACATAAACAACTGTATAAGCGACACGTTAACTCCCGATACTTTAGCTGATAGCCAAAGTAACACTGGGAAGAAATGGAAAAATAGCGCCAGGCCTATCACACATACCGCTATTCCAACAAATAAAAATACTCCAGTCATACTATATAAAATTTTTAATTATAATTATTTCTGTCTTCTCTTTCTTTATGCACCCCACACATCTGCTTTTTGCATAAACAGATTGATATGCATAATATCATACACTGTGGTTGAATCAAGATGCTGTTTCATTAACTCATTCACAATATCGTCTATATGACTCACAACTTCTTGATATGAATCATAACCACCGATTATCTTTATCACACACTCCGACACACGTGCCAATAGCGTATCTTCGCCTGCACCTCCTACAATTCTGTCAGGATTTGTCCGTACCGTGATCTCTGCATTCACATTGACCTGTATCTCATCTTTCGTATAAGCTGCAATAGGCTTAGTACGAATCACTTTCGGATGAATCGTCGTCTGAACTACCTCCAACACATCTCGTCCTGACAAATCGATACTCGTTGCTTTCTCAAAGCTCAAATCAAATCCTGACTTCGAAGCAGCCACCATAGCATGAATCACCTTTTCTACATTACCCTCTGATAGATAATGCGCCTCCAAATCATCTAGATTGACCTGTTTCAAACCCGCCTTATGAGCCTCAATCAACGACTTCAAAATAGGTTCAGGTGCCGTATTATGCATACTTAACAAAAGAACTTTTCTGAACGGAACACTTATTCCTAGGTTCTTTGCAGAAAACCACAACGAGAAAGGAACCGAAACCAGTATATAAAATACCCCAACGACGAAAGCTACAAAAATAACTATTCCAAGTATATACAAAACTGCCATAACATCTATATATTAAATATTAATAAATCGTCCTGCTCCGTTCCTGTTCCGATAATCATTAATTATGGAACAATGCATAGCTATAAAACACATTCAACGCAAGTATCGCAATTGAATAATTCACCAACAAACGATAATCCCCTGCATTACGAGCCTTTGCAATAACATAATAGAGGCTAAAGGCTGGTATCAAAGTGAAACATACATACAATCGTAATGATAACGAACTATGCAATGATGGTGTACTATATATTATATATCCAAAGATTGCCCATATTAGTGTGATCCACACATAAAGCAATATCTTCGTCTTTTTTTCACCCCAAACAATAGGAAATGTGTGACATTCCAACTCACGATCTCCCTTCTCGGTTGACAAATCCTTGATCACTTCCACCACAAAGGTCCACGCAAAAACCAAGACAGAGATGCCTGCTGTATAAGATAAGCACTCCGACATCAGATGACTGAGATCTGGATCCATCATGAAATGCATAACGAGGAAATAGTTTTGGAAGATCGTCACCATCATAGGAACCAATCCCATCAAGATAGCAACTACCATATTCCCTAGCGCTAAAATTCGCTTATACGTAGATGAATAGAACCATAATATACCTGTAAAGAACAACATCATCATCGCATAATCAAACGAGCGAACATGCCAACAGAGCAACAAGGCAAACAGTACGCCCACAACCGTCAGAAAAATATACAAGGTCATTGCTGTATGCTTTTCCATCACGCGTCCCACAACACGCGTCAACGGACGATTGATCTCATCTATCTTCAAGTCAAAATAATCATTAATAACAAAACCTCCCGCTGCCATAAACACAGAAGCCATCACCAGGTTCACCAGATCCATTTCTGTCATCAATGGTTTCATTCCATATTGTGCCAACATTGGTGTAATGATAAAGTAGTACGTAACCAACTGCATTACAGCGATCAGCAATAACGTAGGGAAATGTAATAATCTATTTAAATTCTTTATCGTCTCCATATCTAAAATATCCTTTTCCTAAATCACCATCCGAATGCCTCGGTATTATCCATCCAATCGCCATTCGCTTTCATCACCTGTTCAATCACATCTCGGCCACAGCCTTTTCCTCCTTCTTTCGGTGAAACATAACGCGCTATCGATTTAATTTCCGGAGCTGCATCCGCTGGGCAACATGGGAAACCACACTGCTTCATAATCTGAAAATCAGGTATGTCATCACCCATATATAACACATCCTCCGCCTTCAAATCATACTTGTTTAGGAACTCCTCAAACGTCTTAATTTTATAAGCAGCTCCCATATACACATCCTTGATTCCTAAAGACATAAAACGTTTTCTCACCGACTCTGTGTTTCCGCCCGTGATAATCGCGAGACGATAGCCTCTCTTCACGGCCAACTGTATGGCATATCCATCCTTAATATTCACCATTCTCATTGGTTCACCAGACGGATGCAAAGGCACACAATCGGAAGAAAGGACTCCATCCACATCAAACACCAACGCCTTTATTTTTTGTAATTCATCTTTAAACACAATATCTTCTTTTTTCTTATTTACACTATATTATTTCTGACGTTCTGCCAACTGATGTATCGACGATGACATAAGTTCATAGATCTGTTGCATCATAGGTTGATCCTGCAGCATCATCTTATGCATCTCCATAACATTCTGATCATAACGAACAGCTGGTCCTGACTGAGCCCTCGCTGGCTCCATCGTATGCACCTTTTCAGTCGTTTCGTCAATCAGAGGCAGTAAGACATCAAACGGCACACCACACTTCTTCAATAACTCATCCGCCAAAGCATACGAGTGATTAGCAAAATTACAAGCAAACACAGCCGCCAGATGAATCTTTTTACGGTCCTCCGAACTAACTTGATAAAGTTTCTGTGACAAAGATGAGACAGTCTCTTTCAACATGCTATACACCTCGTCATCAGCCCCTTCCAAGAGAAACGGAACCTTGGTAAAATCGACCTTCTTTTCTTTCGAGAACGTCTGCATTGGATAGATAACACCACAACGAGCTGTATATTTCTCGAGAAGAGTCATCGGAAGACTACCGGCCGTATGAACCAAGACTTTTCCCTTTAGACTCTTACGTGCTTGATCCAAGACCTCTGTTATAACAGAATCCTTGAGTGCACAAATATACAAATCTCCCTGATCAGTGATACAATCCGCTTGCGTTGTATAACCACAATCTAGCTTATCCGACAACTCTTTTGCCGATGTTTCCGTTCGGCTATATACCTGTAAAATAGAATATCCAACAGCATGCAACGCACAAGCCAACTGAGTTGCTAAACGTCCGCTTCCAATAAAAACTATCTTACAAGACTGAACCATAAAATCATCCTCATTAGCCTATTCCACTTCCTCTGCCTCTACCGTTTCGACATCATCCTTCTTTTCGTTTGCAGAAGTCTTACCAGAAATCGGTCTTTTGTTCTTCTTAACCGTATAGATTAGAAGAGCACCAATGCCTATTAACAACAATGGCCAAATAAAGTTAGCAAACTTACCTATGTAAGTCGCAATATCTGGGAAACAAACAACTAAACCAATGATTCCGAACAAAGAAGCCACCTTCAACTCTCTACCATACAAGAAGATAGCGGCTAGATAAAAAGGAAAACATTTAGGATTCAATAAAAAATTATCCTCCGACAGCACTCCTAATTCCCGCAACAACAATAAAAAGCCAAAAAATACAAATGCAATACCACAAAGAGTGCGTTTATCTTTCTTTTCGCTCTTAGATATGTTTTCTTTTATTTCGTTTATATCCATAGTATATCAATTTTATATTTTGTTTTTTATTCCTTCTCGTATCAATATAGGTTCGAGGCCGATGAAGCTATAGAACGCATCTATAATCAGAAACTATTACGTTTCACCTTTTCCCATTTCAAACGGGTCTCATCGAATGCATTTTTTTCTTCAGCTTTATAGCCAATGGCAATGATGCACTCAATGCGCATATTATCAGGAGCATTGACAATCTCCTTCAGATAATCCTCTGTGGTTTGTTCATCTGACTTCATTCTGTTTCGTACTTGGATCCAACAAGAGCCAAGTCCCAAATCCTCGGCAGCCAATTGCATATATGCAGCTGCAATAGAAGCATCTTCCACCCAGACATCACTAAGAGTATCTTCAGCCATCACAAGAACAGCCACGGGTGCACCATCCAAGAATTTACAACCCATCTCACGACACACAGACATCTGCAATAGCTTATCTTGATCATCCACTACAACAAAGTGCCAAGGCTGACAACGCTTCGATGATGGAGCCATCAAAGCAGCTTTTAGAATAGCATTCAGTTTATCCTCCTCAATAGGACGATCCTGAAACTTACGAATACTTCTTCTCGTCTTTACTAATTCATTAAATGTATTCATCTCTATCACCTAATTTAATTACTTTTTTTCAAAAAATCCTGGAATACTGTTTCTAACTTATCGGAAACATATACTTTCCCAAACAAGCCAACTCCGACAGTCTGTTTCTCTCCGTTCCACATACACTTCGTCAAAGATAACACTACGTAGTTCTCTCGGGAAACAAGAAGTTCAACAGCATCATCGACCATTCTATTCCCTACCAGAGAGCCCAAGGTCTTACCCAACACATCCCCGAATTTACTTTTCTTATCATCCTGTTTACTTTTCTTATCAATATGATCATCTATGGCTGTTTGCATAGACTTTTCAAGTTTTTCCCTCACAGCATCTTTATGCATATCTACCGAAGGATTCGTAAAAGCCATTACAGCAGCAAGGGCCACTAAGAGGATAAGAATTAATTTAAATTTCTTCATTTTTTCCTTTTTTTATTTTTTCTGCTAAGATATAAATATTTTATCTATTTTTAAACTATATTTGCCAGTGAAAATTAATGTATGGAATGAATAATTATTGGAGTAATACAATATTTAGTTTAATTGTACTTTTTTCCTTTATCGGATGTTCTCACGCAAAAGATAAAACGGCAATCAAAGAGATAAAAGCATCTGAGATTATTAGAACAATAAACAAAGGTAAAGATGTCTCTATCGTCAATGCTATCATCTATGACGATTTAGATTTCACTACCGTAGAAGATCAGGCGGTCTCTGCGACTAACGAGGTGACCGTTCAAATTCCAAGACAGATTTATTTTCAAGATTGTGTTTTCATGGGACGTGTATCTACGTATGAACGTATGACACGTATAAAAAGTCGTTTCCCAATTTACAAAAAAGTACATTTCGGAGGTGAGGTTTGTTTCTATAATTGTGACTTTAGAAAAGCACTAAATTTCAATGAAGCAACCGTGGATGGCAACCTGAACTTCACGCAAACACTGTTCAATGACACCACAACCTTTAATCATATATTGGTCAATGGAACACAGAGTCAATTTGTAAAAATCAATGCGAACAAAGAATTCAGCTTCGTTTATAGCACCGTTCGCGGAAATCTCAACTTTATGGACGCTCAATTTCAAGATAAATTATCATTCTCTGGATTGACTGCACAGAACTTGATATTGAACAATACCCAAATAGAAAAGACACTGGATCTTTCTAACATGACCCTGTTAGGAATCTTACAATTCAACTATAGTCAATGCAAAGGAGAAGCGTTCCTGAGTTATTCAAAATTCTTTGATCGCGTAAGCATCAACGAAACCACCTTCGACAGTGATCTATCTATCGAAGCTTCCTATTTCTATGGTAAGGTGAAAATGAACAAATCCTCTTTTGCGAATAAAATCATTACTCAGGGCGCTATCTTTATTGAAGCACCTGAAATGAACGAGATAAAAAGAAACAATGAAGAGCCGATCTTGATAGAAACAAGACCTGCGTCAACGATACAAATAAATTAAAACTAAACATTTTATAAAATGAACAAATTCAGAAGTAAAATTTTTGCATTCCTACTCATTCCTTGCATTACGTTCACCTCTTGCGACGATGAAACAATAGAGACCGTATTGAATGTAGTAGATGAGATTTTAAACATCTTTGGTTTCAATATGGAAAACGAGGATGTAGAAGATCAGGAAACAGCTGACGATGAGTCAGATGCAGTAATCACTGATACGAAAGTTAGTTGGGAAGCTAAATGTCCGCCAATCGGTAACCAAGGTAGCTATGGTACATGTGTTGCATGGGCAACTGCTTATGGAATGAAGACAACATTGAACGTGATCGATGGTACATGGTCTTCTGCCAGCAGTGCATCTCACCAATGTAGTCCAATTGACCTTTGGCACTTAATTCCAGCAACTGGAAAAAGTACAAAATGTAACGGTTCAAACTTTGAGCCTGCACTTCAAGCCATGATAGACAATGGTGTTGCTACCATGTCTGAAGTTCCATTCACTCAAAACAAAATGACGTGTGATAACGTTTCTGGAAAAGGATCTTCTAACAAGTTAGGTCAATTCAGAATCGTTGCATATAGTGCTGATATGAGTAACAATGGTAAAGCGTATGGTATGAATGTCACCAACATCAAATACTACTTAAAAGAAGGTCCATTGGTAATCGGTGCTCAATTAGGAAACCGTTTCATGAACTGGAAAGGTAGCAACGTGATCACATACGATGATAAGACATACAATGGTCAACATGCTTACCACGCTATGACGCTTGTGGGCTATGATGACAGCAAGAATGCATTCCGTGTACGTAACTCTTGGGGTGCAGACGATTGGGGTGATAATGGTTCCATCTGGGTGGACTACGACTTCTTTGTAAAACAATTCTGTTTCGGTGTATGGAGTGCATCTAACAAAGCAGCATCTACCTCTTCTGCAAGCTTAAAATCAGCTTCAGCTAAAGATATTAAGGTGTCTGTTCTATCTGATGTAGCAGAGACTTCTACATTACGTACTGTAACCTACACCATCACCAACAACAGTTCATCTGCTATCTCTACAGATAACTACCCTATCTCTTACATTCTTTTCAAAGCTAAACACTTTGCTGAAAGATATATTGTAATGGATAAAGCTGAAAGCAAGACAATCAAGGCTGGCGAGACTGTTACATTGTCTCACACTTACGAGATCCCTGCTGAAGCATCTGATGGTAAATATTTCTTGGCTCTGATAGCTGATCCAACCAACGAGATTGGTGACAGAAACAGAGACGATAACTTCTTCTATGTTACAAGTGAAAACGGATTACCTCTTCTAATGCTTCAAAACACATTGTCAGGGGTTCCTCAAAACATAGCTGAAGTTCGTTCGCTAGTATGCTCTTCTAACAAGAATGCATACAGAAACACAGAAATAGAAGCTTCTTTGAAGAAAGCAAAAAAATAAGACTTGATACAGTTTTAAATAAGAGAGGCTGTTCCGAACGGACAGCCTCTCTTGTTATTTATGGGTTAATTGATAAAACAAATTTATGTTAATTTCCAAAAAACATTCGATAGATAAGATAGACAAGTCCTGCAAGAACTAACCCACAGACAAGCGTAACAATATTGAGTTTTCGCATAACTGACTCATCTCTCTCTACATACCCCTTAATCAAGTATCGATTAATATAATTCGCACAGAAGAAAACATCCACCACACTACCCAGTCCTGGAATAAAACCTAACAGCAAATCAACCAGGACGACACATGTCACCGCCAACGTCAAGCGAACCGATTTAATCACCTTGGCACATAAGCCGACATACGCAAAGCCAAGCACACCAGAGAGCAAGTCACCGCCCAACTCTAAAAAGCCCAGCAACGCATCCGCCACATCAAACCCGACAGCCCCCTTTATCAGAACCTTGTAATAGGTGGACGATTCGATGACCGACCGTCTTGCTTCCCATGTCTGTTTCTTCTGAAGGTACTTCTGTTGGATTCGTTCTTGTTTACGTTTCTCTTCGTCTGAATCAAAACCAAACTTCGCTCGTGTTCTCTCTCGCCTACTGTTCGACATTATATCTCTAATTTCTTTTCACCTTTCAAGATGGCCTCAAGATCAGCCACAGAAAGTTGTTCAGCTTCAACACCTGCCAAATCGACCAAAGCATTACGAAGCGTATCTACATCGGTTGCCGTATTGGCTCTTTTCAAGACCTCTAACAACACTTTATTCTTTTTATCGATTGTTGCCATGGTTGATTGAAACTCTTGCTTCATACGCTCCATCTCCTGACGATATACAGCATCCTCCAACTGACTCTTCATCTGCTCTGTCTGCAGATAGCTCCAATTCTTCACCAACTCGGTAGCTTTCGCTACAGTATCACTCAACGACTGATCCATCTCTACCGCAACATCCTCTTCCGAAAGATCAAAATCCTTCAGTAAGGCATGTGAGATCGATCCACCCTCTTCTTTAATCTCTTCAAAAACAGACTTTGCGAACTGACGAAGGTTGTTCTCCACCTCAGCCGATAATGGAGCAATATTCGTCTCACTAGTTGCCTGAACAAGACGATCATCCAACTTACTCTCCATAATCGATTTTCCTGCTTGTAACAAAGAAATCAGATTCTTCAAGTTCTTCAGAATCTCCAGTTTTTGTTGTGGAGAGCACTCCAATTGCTCAGTTATCTTCTCACGGAAGGCTTTTAACTGATTCTTACATGCTTCATATTCTGCTTTATCCTTTTTCAACTGTTCCATATGAGATTTCTTATCCTCAGAGCCCTCATACACATCCATAATCGTCTCTTCGTATGCAGAGACGAAACGTCCATTCTGTTCATTCCACTCTGCGAAATCCTTTTGATAATTCTTCTGAGCCATTCCCAATGTGAAGACACGTTTCAACACACCCGGCTCTATCGGTTTCTCATTTATAACCCGATCATAATTCTCTTTCTGAGAATCCAACATTCCCTGCCACTCGATCAACTGACTATCATAAAGGGCAATATTCTCCATATGGTCATTGATGCTCGACTCCAGATCAGCCAATCGTTTCAAGATAGCTTCTCTCTCCTGTTTGATTGTCTCCAAGCCACCTGTATAGAGTGAATCCAACAACTTCTGCAAATCATCAGACAATACATTATTGCACAATCGTAAGAAGGCATCAGCCTTTGGTATATAGAGATCATTCAACACCTTATGAATCGTAGCCAAACGTAACAAATCGCTATTGATCTGCTGACGGTCTTTCTTTATACTACTTTCAAACTCAATATACTCACGTTGCATCTGAACCGTTTTCTCCTGAGCATCCATCCAATGATGAAGATAAGAAAGTACGCCCATCACCAAGGTACCGTAGATTCCACCTTTCGGACCTATCGCTTTGTTCATTTTCATCCAGACAGGCAGTTGATCGACAGTCTTCTGATAGTGATCCGCTATTTCACCCAGCAACAACGTACAATTCTCATCCAACTTATTGAAATCCAGCTGAATCTGTTTCTGCATAGCATTCACATCCAGCCATTGAATCGAATCAAAATCAAACAACTTAGGTGCAACCACTTTGATTGCATCTCCAAACACATCCACTAATGCATTAGAATACTGTAAGAAGACAGACTGAACACCATTACGGAGCTCTACAAAATCGTGAATAATATTCTTCACACTCAACTCTGCGTTAACATAGCCATCCACCATCTTCCCATAATTCTGCATCAGGGCACTACTCTTTGTCCGTATAGTATCAATACCATTGGTTCCCTGTAACCACTTATGTAATGAATTGAGGTCGCTGGCGAGTTCGATAGAGAAAGCATCATTCACGCTACGTTTTGCCTCATTAATAAAATCGTTCGTGGTATTCAAATCATCCTGAACCAACGATAGGGCCTCTGTTGTGTTCCCCACTTCCAATTGAGCATTTAACTCATACTGATCCACCAAGCTCATCGTACCGTTATTAGTAACGATCGCCTTTTGAATTGCCTCAGAAGAATCAAACGCCTTATACGCACGGTAGATGACACCGCTCAATTCAGCGCCATCAGAACATTTCACTTTTTTATCCGAACGAAGGATATATGCAACATCAGCTCTGGAAATTGTTTCATTATTTTTTACAGAATACTCAGCTATCTCCTTTATGTATTCATATATTTTCTTTTCGTCTCTCATACCCGTAATAGATTTATGTTTTAAGCAAAAATATATAATTGAATTGTACTATTTCTTTTTTTCCCTCAATGATTTCATCTTTTGTTTATCTTCTGCCGCCATATGCCTCAAATCATCAACCACAGAAAGATCACTTAAAATCCTGGCTAGCCATACACAACAGCTAGCCCGAAGTGCATGCGCCTCAGCATTTGTATCATCAATTGCCAACGCACGACTAAATTCTTCAATTGCCTTAAAACGTTCACTCTGAACCATATAGATTTTACCTTTCACGACAAATGCATCAGAATATTCATTACACTGAGAAAGGGCACGATTTACATCAGCCATGGCATTATCATACTGTCCCATTTTCAACCATAAATCAGCGCGATTGCAATACGCACCAGCCGCAGTAGAATCCAATTCGATGGCTTTGTTAAAATCACTCAGTGCACCAAGTGTATCTGATATTATCTTAATGGAAGCAAAATATAAATAACGAATCTCTGCATAAGTAGAATCTAATTTCATGGTTTTGTCAAAATCCATCAGTCCATCATGTGCTTCTTCCATTTTCTTCTTTAAATTTCCTCGACAGAAATAGTTCTCTGCATCAGTAGAATCTAATTCGATAGCTTTGTCAAAATCTCTCAATGCACCAAGTGTATCTCTCATTTCCTTCTTTATACGTCCTCGATAACGATAGGCCTTAGCATAAGTAGAATCTAATCCGATGGCTTTGTTAAAATCACTCAGCGCACCTTCATTGTCTTCCATATCACCTTTTAGATATCCACGATAACGATAGGCCTTGGCATAATCAGGATCCGAGTCGATGGCTTTATCATAGTCTTTCAGTGCATCAAGCGTATCCCCCATTTCCTCCTTTATACTTCCTCGATTCAAATAGGCATCTGCATTAGTAGGATCCAATTCAATGACTTTATTATAATCCCACAGTGCGCCTTCTTTATCATTATCATCTTTTATATCTCCACGATACAAATATGCAACAACATAATTTGGAGCCAATTCAATGGCTTTATCATAGTCTTTCAGTGCACCTTCTTTATCATCATGAAGAAGGTTTCTCAGATATCCACGTCCCAAATACGCCTCTGCATAATTAGGATTCATTAGAATGGCTTTTTCTAAGTCTTTCAATGCGCCCTCTATATCAACCTCCATTTCAGCTTTTAACGAACCCCGATGATAATAAAACTCCGCAGCATGATCAGGAGCCAATTCGATGGCCTTATCATAGTCTCTCAACGCACCATCCATATCAATATCACTATAATCTCTTATATATCCACGATAAAAATAGGCACCTTCAAAATCAGGGTCCAATTCGATGGCTTTATCAAGATCTTTCAGTGCCCCGAACGCATCACCCATACATCCTTTTACACCTGCACGATTATAATAAGCTGTTGCGTCGTCAGGAGCAATTTCTATTGCCTTATTGATTTGATCAATCGCTTTAAGGAATAAGCTATTTGCTTTCTGAGGATTCTTATCCTGAATTTTCTTAGCTTGTTCAGTATATTTAGAGGCGAGGTCAAAATATTTGACTGCCTTTTCCATTCCCTTTGCATCAAACAACGTCCCTTCTGTCGTCTGGGCTGTCTCCGACTGTTTCGCCTTCTTCGCCTGACCGGACCAACAGCAGCCAAACAACATAATTGCTACGATAACATAAAACGGTTTCATAAAAAATAGTATAAATAACCAATAAAATCTAATTAGGGGCAAGTTATAGATAAAATTTGATTTGTGCAATATGGGGAAATTTATCTTACAAAATATTCATCCAGCACTTTAAATCATCAAAGCACTCACCACAGTCACTATTACATCAAACACACCTACAAAATCGACAAAGCAAGTAATAAATAAACATATCACGTCACATTTAAACTTAAACTCCGTTAAAATTTGACACATTAAAATATATTTATTATCTTTGTAGCAAGTTTTTTAATCATACTATCATGCTGATATCGGCCAAGTTTGAAAATATATACTCGTTCAACGAGGAGACGCGCATCTTGTTCACAGCCAGCAAGAGCGATCAATTACCATTGCAAGTATCACGTGCGGAGAAACGGGATGACATATCCGTACTGCGCATGGGATTGATCTATGGTGCCAATGCTTCAGGTAAGTCGAACATTATAAAGTGTTTGGCTATCATCAAGGCATTTGCTTTGAATGGTTGGAGCAACCGCAAGTATAATTACTTCAAAATGACGGACACCCCACAAGAGCGGTCGAGCATTGAACTGGAGTTCAAAGTAGATGGACAGTTCTTTGCCTATGGTGTAGCCTTTTCAAAGGGCGGTTTGTTGGAAGAATGGCTGTACAAGACGGGCAGTCGTACAGATGCAATGATTTTTGAACGCAAACGTACTGGTGACATTTGGGAAAACACTATTGCACCGCAATTCTTAAAGGATGAGGACGGACAATTTTTGAAATTTCTAATTGATGGCACACCCACGAAAGGCACTTTCCTAAGTGAATACATCAATCGTAACGGAAAAGGATTAGATGCAATCAAATCGGTACGCAAATGGTTTGAAAATTTGAATATCATCTTCCCCGACACGCACAGAACGGACTTCCCATTCCGAGTAGTAAACGATACGCAGTTCCGAACGGTGATGCGAGAGCTACTCAACTATTTTGGAACGGGCATCTCCGACCTTTGTCGTGTAGAGTCCAAACCCGAAGAATTGGGCATTCCTGATGAAATCAGGCAAGAGATAGAGGAGCGTCTTGACGGCAAGGACGACAAGACGGGTGTTGTGATTCACAATGAGAGCCGCTTTATTTTCGCAGAAAAAGATGAGTCGAAAAATTTGAAGTGGTACGAATTGAAAACAATCCACAAGAAAGATGACAGCAGTTCCGACTACATTTTCGAGATGTTCGAGGAGTCCGATGGAACGTCCCGCCTTTTCGATTTCATTCCTATGCTCATTGATATGCGTGCCAATGATGCCGTCTATGTGATTGACGAGGTCGATAGGAGTCTGCATCCGATGCTGACATTGAAGCTGTTGGAGATGTATGACAGCTTACTCAGAAGCGATTCGCAGATGCAGTTGATATGCACCACGCACGAGTCCAATCTGCTTTCCACTGCCCCTATCCGCCAGGATGAGGTGTGGTTCGTGGAGAAGGACAAGAAGGGAGCAAGCCATTTGTCTTCGCTCTGTGAGTACAAGCCGAGGGAGAATGTGCAGAAAGGTTATCTGAACGGTCGCTATGGTGCGATTCCATTCTTTGGCGAACTGAAT
>JBGUIU010000024.1:0-10171 GCA_045113275.1 Paludibacteraceae bacterium | reverse complement strand
TTTCGTCTTCCGTAGCCTGTCCATTTTTCAGGGACGTCCACCCCATGCATTTCTTTTGGCCTGTCCGTTTTTGTGGGTACAGTTTATTCATCATTCATAATTCATCATTCATAATTCATCATTCATCATTCATCATTCCCAGGAGGTTCCCCATGTCACCCACCACCCCCCTCTCCCCCTCCTCCGTCATCCCCTTCCCCTCCTCTCCGTCGCCTGCGCCCGTCCTCTTCGGCGCCGTCCTGAAGGAACACCGCAAAAAGATACGCCTCACCCAGCAGGACTTCGCGGACCTGCTGCATGTCACCCGCAACACTGTCATCAACTGGGAGGCCGATAAATGCAAACCGGATTACGATCTCATCCCGGAAATCTGCGCACTCCTGGGCATCCGCCTGCATGAGCTCTTCCGTATGGAGGCCGAAAACAACCTGACCGAACAGGAAGACCGTATCCTGCGCAATATCCGCAGCCTCAAACCCTCCACCCGGAAAGCTCTGGACAAAATGATCGACACCCTGATGACGGAAGAGCTCCTCCAGAAAGATGAAGAGCTGAAAAACACCTATGAGCTCATCGCAAGGCGCCCCGGCATGACGGCTGCCGGCACGGGAGCCTTTGTCCCCGCCGAACCGCCGAAGTGCACCTTCCTCCGCAGAAACCGGATCAGCACCAGGGCGGACGGCATCGTGCGCGTGACCGGCCGCAGCATGGAACCCGCCTATATGGACGGAAGCGACGTCTATTACCGGGAAGCCTCTTCCGCCTGCCCGGGGCAGGACGTCATCGTGGATACGGATGACGGCGCCGTCATCAAACGCGTCGCCGATGACTATACCCTCTTCTCCGTCAACCCGGACCCTGACCTCGCCTACCCCGCAAAGAGCGATCAGAACACCGTGCTCATCCGCGGCATCGTCCTCGGCACCGTCTCTCCCTCCGACTACGCCGCCAAAGAAGACCTCCCCCTCCTCGAAGAGATTTTCGCCGACGAAATCCGTGACTTCAATGAAACATACCATACCAGCGACTACTGGGATTAAACCAAATGAACCTGTATAACCTTCACTGCCCCCATTGCGAGAGCGAATTCGCCTGCGAACACTGCTTTGAAATCATCCGCTGCCCGCATTGCCTCACCGAGTTCCTCCTCGACGACGGCGGAGCAATCATCCTCTGCCCCACCGCCTCATAATCTTAACCTGATCAGATTACGCAAACTCATATCCTCCAAAAAGCCGGCACCTGCAGGTGCCGGCTTTTTAACCAAAGCATATTTTTTGTGATATTTTCAATGAATATCGGGTTGCCCGAGTGCTTTATTCACAAGAACTCTTACAAAAGCTCCTTCTGATTTAAATTCTCCGCTTAGTATGTCGTCTTCTGTGAACCGAGCTAATAAAATTTCTCTTTCTTTTACTCTCTCATGATCATAAGTCACATAAATATATCCATCATCTGCCTCTTTGGCGTCTGGGTAAGAAACTTCATTTCTCTCATCAAGCAATAGTGTAAAAGGCCATGTTTCTCCATCATCTTCACTAAGTAATGCCGTAAGATGACTGCGCCCTTTCCAACTTTTGACATTTCCTTGATGCATAATATCATCCAGATCAATTCGTTCATCAAAACGATAGTGATTAATCATTAAAAGACGGCCAGATTTCAGTCTGCGAATGTGGAATCTGGAACAGGGACCTTCAATATGTGATACTCTTCCCGGTGTCCACGTGTAACCATCATCATAAGAAAAGCTTTCACCAATACCGGCAAAGATTCTCATTAACATCCATAACGATTTGTCTTTTCTCTCGACTAGCATATGTTCATCAAAACTACGACCGGGCATATCAGCGTGTCCTCGGAGAGTAAATGTTTTACCTTCATCTGTAGAAACATAAACATTGGGAAATTGCTCATTCTCTAAGCCATGCCTTTCAGATGGTACACTTCCACTTGTATCACACCATATGGCGCACGGAAACAGCCATTCATTCTTGCTGGTAATAAGAGGCTTATTCATCATTATCCCATTGGCTATGCGCCTTGGTTCAGACCACTTTAGTTTCTCAGCATCTGGATCATCACAAATGATAACCCAAACCCCACTTCTTCCATCATTAAAACCACGTGCTTGATTATACGTCATCCATAAATGGCCATAAGGATCAATCCACAAATTTGGATCATACAACCGGCACTCCGGATCAGGATGCTCAACAACCGTTGTACAAGATTGGAATGTTTTACCATGATCATCGCTCACGCATAACATGATAACATTTCCACCAACCTCTGCATCCTGACCTGTATAGAAATCGACAAAAATACGGCCTTTTGATGTTACTTCAATTGATGGTATCCCCTGCCACCTACGATACCAATCTTGAAATCGATCTTCTTTTGCATTTACATATATTTTTGCTGGGGCTAAAGACGAATTATTACCCATATGAAACTTCCTTTCTGTTTATTATCAGCACTAATCATTGATGATTGATGATATTATCATCTTTTCAAATAAAAGTCAAGCATTATTGTGTAATATGATAAATAGATTGTAATATCGCAGAAAACAGCTTGACAAGTATGTGCAAGTGTGATAATTTCTATTTATCATATCACTAATCATTGGTGAGTAGTCTAAGAAAGGAGCACATATGTCTAACAAAATCATTTTTCAAAATGGCAACATAGTTCTGCCCGATGGAGTATATAAAGGTTCTCTGGTTGTCAACAATGGGAAAATAGAAGGTTTTTTACACTCAGAAGCATCCTTACCCGGATATGATATAGTTGACGTTCATCAAAACACTATACTCCCAGGATTAATTGATACCCATGTGCATATGTGGGATCCTTCTCCTCTGAACTATCGAGAAGACTGGTTCCATGGCTCTCAGTGTGCTGCTTCTGGCGGTATCACAACAATCGTAGATATGCCGCTAAGTGTTCCTCCTGTAGTTAATAAAGAAGGATTTGATCTGAAATACAATGTAGCAGCAAAAGATTCTTTTGTTGATTTCGCATTTTGGGGTGGTCTGATCCCTTCTTGTGTTGGTAATCTCTCTGAACTCGATGCATTAGGATGTGTTGCCTATAAAGGGTTTATGAGTTTTGCTAATCCTGACTATCCACAAATAACAGATGGATATTTAATCGAGGGTATGAAGAATGCTGCTAAATTCGATGGGCTGATCGGTGTCCATGCCGAAAACGCCGAAATTGCTGATTTCGGCAGTAAAAATATGGCTGCATTGAATAATAACGATTATTCAATGCATGATGATGCCCGCCCCTGGTGGGTTGAATTGGAAGCAATTCAAAGGGCCTGTCTGTTTGCAGAACAAACTGATGTAAGATTATATATATGTCACATGACAATCGTCCAAGGTGCGGAGTACTTGAAGAAGCAAAAATCTGCTGGCTTGAGAGTCTATGTTGAAACTTGTCCGCATTACCTTATATTTGATAAATCTGCTCTAATAGAAAAAGGATCTTATGCAAAATGTAACCCACCGTTCAGATCGAGGGAAAACGTTGAAAAACTATGGAATTATGTTTTTGATGGCACAATCGATACGTTAGGTTCTGATCATGGCCCTTATTCTGACGAAGAGAAAATTAAAAACGGCAATTTCTGGAATGAGTATTGTGGTTTTGGCGGATACGATGCAATGTTAGCAGGCATGCTTACAGAAGGTTATCATAAACGTGGTTTACCCCTTGAGAAACTCGCTGCTCTTACTGCTGGCAATGCATCGAAAATAATGAGGCTTGATAATAAAGGGACTCTCATGCCTGGATCTGATGCTGATATAGTGATTGTTGATTTATCTGAAAAATGGACCTACAACGGGCTGAATAGTCTCTCAAAGACAAAAAGCAGTAAAGGAGTCTATCAGGGTATGGAGTTCACCGGTAAAGTGAAACAGTGCTTTGTAAGAGGTGAAAAAGTTTATGATAACGGGAAAATAACGGGAACCGCAGGATATGGAAAATACATCCCGAAAGGAAAACGCTCATAGTAAGCCGGAATCCCCATCAGTCAGAAGGAGGCCTTTGCTATATGCCCTATGCTATAGAAATGAAAGGGATAACAAAAAAATTCCCAAAAGTAATAGCAAATAATAATGTTG
The DNA here is from genome assembly GCA_045113275.1 of Paludibacteraceae bacterium. Classification (GTDB taxonomy): domain Bacteria; phylum Bacteroidota; class Bacteroidia; order Bacteroidales; family Paludibacteraceae; genus UBA1181. The sequence goes on along the minus strand of JBGUIU010000024.1, from coordinate 6,035 downwards.
ATCTTTCCGTCAGTTGGGGAAGCATACACGGTTTAATCGGGGAAAACGGGGCAGGAAAAACCACTTTAATGAAAATCCTGTATGGAATGTATCTGCCCGATGAAGGCGAAATATATGTGAATGGTAATAAAGCACATATCTCTTCTCCAAAGGATGCAATACAGCTAGGCATTGGCATGGTGCACCAGCATTTTACACTTGTTCCTTCCTTGACCGTGACACAAAATATAATTCTCGGGAAACCTGTTTGTAAAAAGACCGGATTTCTGGATTTAGCAGAAGCACGAAAACTGGTGAAATCACTCGGAGAAGAATACGGACTGCCTGTTGACCCCGATGCCGTAATAAAAGACCTCTCTGTCGCTATGCAGCAACGAATAGAAATACTAAAAGTGTTGTATCTTGGCGCGGATATCCTGATACTCGATGAACCCACCGCCGTCCTTACCCCCCAGGAAATCACCAACCTTCTCAATGCTCTAGAGATTTTAAAAGAAAAAGGCAAAAGTATTATACTTATCACTCATAAACTGAAAGAGCTAATGAAGGTTACCGACCGAATAACTGTATTGAGAAATGGTCTCGTAACGGGTGAGCTCGACACCAAAGATGCAAATGAAGCAAAAATAGCATCTATGATGGTCGGCAAAGAAATGGATTTTGAAGTCCATAAAAATCCAGCTAACCCAGGAGATGTTCTATTGCAGGTATCTCATCTGAATTATCGCAACAAATTTGGTGTTCAGATGATAAACGATGTCTCATTTTCAGTAAGAGCAGGAGAAATTGTAGGTGTTGCAGGAGTACAAGGCAATGGGCAGACTGAATTGATTTCTGTCCTTTCTGGAATGATAAATAATTATACTGGTTCTATCTCAATCAATAATACTGAAATAAAGCCAGATATGTCTCCGCTTTACAGAAGAAAAACGGGTCTGGGACATGTCCCTGAAGATCGACAGACAACAGGCGCTGCTCTGCCGGCATCATTAGTTGAGAACTTTATCATGGGCGATCTATCAAATCCGGAATATGCAAAAAGCAGAACACTTGATTATAAAAAAGCAGCAGAGATAACAAAAAAACAATATAACAAGTTTGACGTAAAATATGGAACGGTACTCGATTCCGCGAGTTCGTTATCAGGAGGTAATTTACAAAAATCTATTGTAGCCAGAGAGCTATACAGAAATCCCAAAGTTCTTATTGCAGCACAACCCAGTAGAGGCGTAGATATCGGGGCTACAATGTTTATTCACGAAAAATTGGTAGAATTACGCGATGAAAAGAATGCCGTCTTGCTTATTTCCAGTGAATTAAGTGAAATCATGTCGTTAAGCGACAGAATAATTGTGATGTATAACGGCAGAATTGTTGGAGAAACTACACCAGAAGAAAGCAATGAGCAACAGATAGGGCTATTGATGGCTGGAATTACAAAGGAGACCGACACAAAATGAATTTTGAGTTCAAATCAAAGCCTATCAGTTTAAAAACTGCTCTCGCTGCAGTGATAGCAAGCCTTGTAATTGGCTTTATTATGGTGGCTTTATTTGGATACAATCCTGTTGAGATTTATTCTCGACTTGCAATCGGAGCAGTTGGATCATTAAAAAATATTGCTACCAGTTTACGGTGGTCAACCCCTTTACTATTTACCGGCACTGCAGCTGCACTGGCATTTCGCGGGGGAATGTTTAACTTTGGAATAGATGGACAGCTCTATGTTGGTAGTTTAGCAGCAACAATAATCGGTGTTACATATACAGCTCTCCCCGGATATATTCTTATCCCTCTAATGATGATCGTAAGTATTGTTTTCGGTGCAATATGGGCTGTTCCTCCTGCATTAATACGAGTAAAACTCGATGGGAGTGAAGTTGTACCTGCATTGATGATGAACTATATTGGTATATACATCACTGATTATATTGTTCATTATTATTATTTAGCCAGCGGTACAAATGGAGATTCTCTCAAAACTGAGCGAATAGCAAAGCAAGCCCAGTTCCCATTATTAGTAAAAGGGTATCAGCTGACTGCCGCGTTTTTCATAGGGTTATTCATCATCTTCTTTTTCTGGTGGTTAGTAAAAAAGAGTAAAACCGGTTATGAAATCACGATGTGCGGGATGAATCCCAGCTTTGCCAGATATGGCGGGATAAACATAGATAACAGACGGATTCTCGTAATGGTTTTAAGCGGAGCAATCGCTGGATTAGGTGGTGCTGTTGAGATCATGTCAATGCGTTGGCGATATGAATCTGGCTTTGCGCCGAATTTCGGTAATGATGGCATTCTGGCTGCTTTGCTTGGTAGTTCAACACCTGTCGGAACACTTTTTGGTGCACTGTTCATGGGTTTTCTAAAAAACGGCAGTCTGGCTATTGAGCGTTATACTGACGTTTCCCGGTCACTCGTTACCGTAATACAGGGATTCATCATTTGTTTCATATCAGCAAAATATATTTCGCAATATATTGGACTAGATAAATTAAACCAAAGAATAAAAGCCATTCGTAAAAACGTAAAGGAGGATAGAGATGATTGATCTTTCAATCCTTACCGCAACTGCCAGAATGGCTGCGCCTCTTTTACTTGCAGGTACAGGCGCCCTGTACAATGATAGGGCAGGAACGACTAATATAACGCTTGAAGGAACGATGTTGATTTCCTGTTTTTTCTCCGTTACATGCAGCTATTATACAAGCAACTGGATCATTGCAACATTTGCCGGTATAATGTCAGGAATCATAGTCTCGATTATTTTCTATCTCTTTACTACTGTCCTTGGCGGTGACGAACTTGTAGTTGGGTTTTCAATGAATATTCTTCTGGATGGATTGTCGATATTCTTACTGAAACAAATATTCCATCAATCCGGTTCGCTTGTAAGCCCAAAGATTCAAGGCCTTCCATCAATAAATGCGGGTTTTATTTCAAAGATACCTGTTATAGGAAATATTCTTCATCAACAAACCTGGCTGGTCCCGTTTTCCATTTTCGCTGCTCTTGCTACATGGGTTATTCTTTACAGAACTCCATTTGGTTTAAGAATTGTATCCTGCGGGGAACATCCACAGGCTGCGTTAACAGTTGGAATTGACGTATACAAAATAAGATTTAAGTGTAACCTTATTAGCGGTGCCATGTGTGGACTAGCCGGAGTTCAAATAGCCCTGGGTTTTCTGTCTCTGTTTACGCAGGGCATGACCGTAGGAAAAGGTTTCATCGCACTTGCCTCCGTCATTTTTTCCAGAGGCAATCCACTCAGATTAATCGGGATAACAATGGTCTTTGGTTTTTCAGAGGCAATGTCAAATAAAGTTCAGCTAATGCAATTACCGTCTGAACTTGTACTTATGATTCCTTATCTGGCTGTGTTAATCCTGACTGTATTCATATCAAAACATTTAAAAAATAAGAACCCCACAAAATAATTTGGGACAATTACACACATAGTGTGATTGAAAAATAAAATAGGAGGAAACAAAATGAAAAACGTTTCTAAACTGCTCTCCCTGTTAGTTGTGTTTGCATTAGTATTTTGCCTCTGTGCAAATTTTGCAAGCGCAGAAACCCTTAAGGCGGCTATGATTACGCCTCAGAAGCTGGGTGATGATGGCCCAATCGATGCCTGTTATGAAGGCTTGCAAGCTGGTGCCAAAGATTTCAATTATGAGATCAAACTGCTTGAACCAGAACCGGGCGAATATGAAGATAGTATTCGTGCTATGTGTGATGACGGATATACTCTTATATTCTGCATCTTCTCGCAGGTTCAGGATGCTTGCTCTCGCCTAGCTGAAGAATATCCGGATGTTCATTTTGTCCAGATTCTCGGTGACCTTGAGATGGACAACGTAAAGACCCTTAATTTCAAAGATCAGGAAGCGTCTTACCTTAGTGGTGTTGCAGCAGCAATGTTCTCTAAAACCGGTAAGGTTGCTGTAATTGGAGGTGCACCCGTTGGTGATAATATCCGTAATATTGCAGGATTTGAAAATGGTGTTCGCGATACCAACCCTGAAGTAGAATACACACATCTTTATGTTGGTTCTTTTGAAGATCCTACAAAGGGCAAAGAACTGGCTAACACACTTATTGCTGAAGGCTATGATATGATTCTTGAAGTCTGTGCTTCTTCCTCAATGGGTATACGCGAAGCCATAAAGGAAGCTGGCCCAGATTATTACATGATTGGTAACTGTGTTGATGAAAGCACTGCTATCCCCGGTCAGGTACCTTTCTCCAATTTCACAAATTATTATGTCTGGTTCTATAACACAATGAAAGAAGTAGCCGAAGGCAATTTTGAAACCGGTGTTATCAGCCAAGGTCTGTCTGATGAAGCAGTTGACTGCGTATTTGCTGCTGACGAAATCCTTAAAGTGCCTCAAGAGATCAAAGATGCAGTGGCCTCTGCAAAAGCAAAGATCATCTCCGGAGAAATCGTTCCTGTCTCAGAACTTGCCGAATAATATTTAACTCTGCTCATCGAAGCGGCATGCTGTATTGCGGCGTGCCGCTTTACAACAATATCCTATTTTTCTATTTCATTTGAAATGGCTTGAAGAAAATATCGTATTATGATATAAATTATTGGTATAGTATTAATAGCGTTTTACTGAGGTAACATTTTTATGGATACTTTGGATATGAAAAACCAACTGATGTCAACAGGCATTTTCAAGACTGAGGAAGAAGCAATTAGCTACTTGATAGCCCAGATAATTGCAGATTCGGATAATGCAATTGGCTCATGGTCTATTAAGGATAAGCTGGACTTAAGTGGAGTGATCTTAAGTACTGCTAGCATTGGCCGGTATTTAAAGCTGTTAGATTCAAAAGAATATACGATTCGAAAGAGTAATCAAGGTAGAGTCCTCACTCCGATGGGTAAAATCTGGTTAGCCGGACTCCAAAACAAACTGGACAGAGCCAAAGTCCAAAAGGATTTTACTAGAAGAATACGTGTAAATGAATATGCAGACATGGTTGACTTAATAAAGGCTAGAAAACTTATTGAAGTGGAAACAGCCAAACTTGCTGCTCTTAATGCAGACAATGAAGATATAGCCATTATAAAGCAGACTCTGAGTCAACACCATGAATATGTAGATCAAAATGTAGATCCTGTAAATCCAGCTCTTGATTTTCACCTGTCTCTGGCAAAAGCAAGCAAAAACAAATTTCTTTATGCGATGCTTTACCTTCTTGCTTATGAAGAAAAACAGATCGAAGCTAAAATTGTAGAATTGCGGACACGTGAAATGGGCAAAATATATGTTGTAGACCATGATAAAATCGCTGATGCTGTAGTAACACACGATGCCGAGGAAGCCGGAAAACTCATGGAACTTCACATGCAGGATATTTTGGACCAAGTTGAACTTCAAGTTGATGAACTTTACGGTATCCCATAAAACTGTATAGACTCTCTATAAATAGCTACTAATCAATCATTTATTCTATATACTCATATTATGTTATGTTTTCAAAATGCAACCTAATACTGCAGCAATACTAAATTGTTATCGACGGGAGATTTTTGCTCCCTTGGAGCTTATTTACTCCCGGCTCAAACAGCCCGTATTGCCTTGCCGAGTTCATCCTCGACGACGGCGGAGCAATCATCCTCTACCCCACCACCTCATAATCCCATCAACCATCTTACGTAAACTATAACCCTCCAAAAAAACCGGCATCCCTTCTCTCCCGGGATGCCGGCTTTCTTATTACAGATATTCTTCTTTCAGTTCCTCCTGTTTGCGGTAAGAGAAAACAGAAAGAAAAAATATTTTTTTAAATACTCCTTAAAATCGGGTTTTGTGTGACAGTTCTGTGATAGTCGGTGTGCTATACTGAGCTCAGAAAAAAACAAAAAACAAAAATTTAAAAATTCAGGAGGAAATCTAAAATGAAAAAAACACTTACAATTCTGGTAGTCATTGCAATCGTTCTCAGTCTCAGCGCTTCCGCTTTCGCAGACAACGGAGGAATCAAAGTTACGAAAGATCCCACAGACGAATACC
>JBGUIU010000023.1:0-6885 GCA_045113275.1 Paludibacteraceae bacterium | reverse complement strand
ACAATCACATCATCATCTTCATAAATGATTGGTAATTTACTTCTCGTTTTCTTTTTGATTGGAGAATTAGAAATGATGATTGTGTCTTCTGGATATAATTTGAAATTAAACTGGCTAACAGGGGCTCCATCAATAGAAACACGATGTGAAGAAAGAAGAGACTTAACAGAGTTACGTGATTGACTCTTAAATGTCTCTAAAAGGAACTCTAAAAGCTCACATTCTTTTGTGACTTTATATTCCTTGATGTTGTTGTAATTCTTCTTAACCGGGGCCTTTTCACGGGCTTTATTTTTGTTGCCTGGTCTTTTCATACCTACATTATATACGTAGGCAAGAAAAAAGGCACCTAATTAAGGCGCCTTTATAAGTTATTTGGTTGTATTATTTACCATCGCCTTCAAAACGGGTAACTTCTTTACCACGGCAGAAGGTCGCAATGATGCCTGGGCCACATGTTGTACCAACAATTGGTCCGATTGGAATAATGTCACATTTAACTTTAAGTTCTTCTTCGATTCTGTGTTTGAGTAATAACGCACGTTCCATGCAGTCACCTTGACCAACATAGATAGCATCTGTTTCTTCTGTCATATTTTCTTTAGCGTGTTCGAAGATAGCGTTTAATGAAGCTTTTGTGCCTTTAACTTTTTCGATTGTTAAGTTATTACCTTCTCTATCAGAAATAAAGATTGGTTTAACACCGATGATGTTGCCAAAGAATGCAGCGGTACCTTTAATACGGCCAGCAGCCTTTAAATAAGTTAAGGTATCAACGGTCGCGAAGAATTGATAGAAATAACGTCTTTCTAAAGCCCATTTTTCTAATTCTTCAATTGATAAACCTTCGTCTTGCTTTTTAGCAGCGTCCATTGCGAATAAGCCTAAAGCGAAGCTAGATGTTAATGTTTCAACGCCAATCATCTTACGTTCTGGGAATTCTTCCATTAATTGTTCTTTAGCAAGCATAAAGAGGTTCATAGAACCTGTTAATTTGCATGAGCAGGCAAAGTAGATAACATCGATGCCCTTTTCAAAATATGGACGAACCTTATTGAGAACTTCTTCTAAAGAAACTTGAGTTGTTTTAACTTTCTTTCCTTGTTTTAACCAACCATAGAATTCTTCACATGTATAATCTTTCCAGTCAATGTCAGCGCGGTATTCAATACCATCAACGACTAAACCGAAATAGAAGTATTCAAGGTGGTGTTGTTTTCTAAGTTCTGGAGTTAAGTCAGAACTTGAGTCGGTAAAAATTTGATATTTAGCCATAGTGTGCCTCCCGATAAGTGTATTTTTACAAATAAAAAAGGTAATGACTAGTATTTAGTGATTACCTCATAATTACAAATGGTTTACAGTTGTAACATTTGCTATCAAGCACCATCAATATTGGTGTCGCAAATATTTCTGTGGCGGTCGCGTTTTCTTTCTTGTTCGCGTTCGCGTAGCATATCAATATCTTCACCAGTGAAATATCTGCTTCTTCTTTTACGCCTATTTGGTTTATATTCGTCCATACTATAGTCTCGATTCCACGAATTCTCTAAATTCATCGACTTCATTAATGGTATTTAATTTCGCCATAAAGAAGCGATCACCCATCGCCCCGCTTAAAACGTGTGGATAATAGCCATCCGCGGATAATTGATTACGATATTTAGCGAAAATTTCACTATCACTATGTTGATACCAAACACCGTTTCTTCTAGATGCGCATGCGGCGTAGTATTTGGTCATATTTAAATCTTGTCTATTTTCATCAAACGCCATGACGTCCGCCCAGATTTGATAACAGTTCACGGATTGTGAGAAGTTAATTAAATCAGGAGTAAAGCCACCCGCTGGTCTCATGTTAGTTTCAAGAGCGACAATATCGCCTTTAACGCCGATGTTTTTCGCTGCTCTACTTAACCTAAAAAACTCAAGATGGAAGAATCTCTTCTTAACGCCAAAAGCTTTAACAACGTTTTGGCCAATTTCTAATAAATCCGCTGGAACTTTCTTAAGCGTGTAATAGAAGAGGTCCCTACCTTCTTTAACAACATCTGCGACTGAAGGTGGGAAGAAGTTAGAAGCGCAGAAAACTACGTTACTATTGCTATCACATATGCCATCAAATGAAATAATGTCACCATAGAGGAATTGTTCACAAATATAAGTGATCCAAGATTCTTTCGTGGCGAAGAAGTTATCTAAGTCCGCTTCATTTTCAATTTTGTAGTCGCCAGCGGCGCCCACACCGATATCTGGTTTGATAAAGATAGGATAACCTACCTTATCCACAAACTTAAGAACTGATTCTTTATCAGTCACCATAATGAAATCAGCGACTTTCGCGCCACCTTTTTTATAGAGTTCTTTCATTAATGATTTGTGTTGCCAGTACTTTAATTCTTCTGGTCTAACACCATTTGGAATATTGAATATTTGTCTAAGTTCAGCGTCTCTACTGAGCCAGTACTCGTTATTACTTTCAAGGTAATCAATCTGTCCATATCTATCAGTGAATAGTTGAACAGCATTCTTTTGTTCTTCGAAATTTTCCAAACTGCTACAGCAGTAATAGTCATCTAAACATGTCTTAAGTTCCCACGCTAAACGTTCATACGGGCAGTCTCCAATACCCAAGACGCGGAAGCCGTTAATTTTCAACGCTTCTGCGAACATGTAGTAGGTGTCTGGGAAGTTTGGGGAAATTAAGACAAAGTTTTGCATAAGCAATTACCTCTTGAACAATTTGTTTACCGATTTGTTCAATGGGTTCAATCTTGGATAAATCTTCAAGTAGATTTCCTTATAGATTTGATCGTATCTCTTGTGATTTTCCATATTTGGTTTGAACACATTGGAGATGTTGGTCATGTGAGCTACTGCATCGTGGACGTCTTTGAATTCACCAACCGCGGTGAATGTTGCCACAGCAGCGCCTAATGATGTTGATTCTATTGTTTGCACTCTAGCGATTTCTAAGCCGAAGATATCCGCGGTAATTTGACAGATTTCATCACTTAATGATCCACCACCAGAGATTCGTAACGATTTAACTTTTTGCTTTTGTGATTTTTGAATACTTTCTAAGCCTTCACGCAAGGCGAATGCAATGCCTTCCACGATAGCGCGGTAAATGTGTTTACGTGTATGGACACTTGAGAAGCCAATCATCGCACCTTTTGCTAATGGTCTAGCAAGGCCTGGTCCCCAATATGGTTGAAGGATTAAGCCATCACTACCAACTGGCACATCATTGATCCATTGATCAAGAATGGCTTCGATTGGTTTTTCTTTCTCTTTTGCTTCTTTTTCTAATTCGCTTGCGAATTCACTAGCGAACCATCTGAGCATCCAATACCCACGATATATTTGCACGTCTAGGTTATATAGGCCTGGGACCGCAGCAGCGTAGGCAGGTAAGAATGGTTCTGGTTCGTGATATTTTGGATTGCTGACTTCAATTGTGCACGCAGTACCATATGAAATAGCGCCAATATCTGGTGTTAAACAACCTAAGCCGATTGTTTCACAGCCCTTATCACTACCAGTGGAAATTAATTTAAGTCCTTTTGGTAAACCACATTCTTTTGCGATGTCATCACTTAAACGACCGATGACTTCACCTGGTTTCACAACACGTGGGAGCATACGATTAGGAATACCGAAGATTCTACCTTTCATTGCACCCTCTTTATACCAATCACACTTTTTGAAGTTCAATGGATAGTGACCAGTTAAGCCACCAGGGGAATCCGCTAACTCACCAGTTAAGCGGTAGTTAATATAGGTAGAAATATTGACGTACTTTTTGGTTTTAGCCCAAACTTCTGGTTCATTTTCTTTAATCCAGTGGGCCATTGTGCGGGTACGATTTAAATCAATCGCGTCTTTCATACCCACGAGTTTGAACAAGAAACGATGGAAGGCTGGAAGTTTTTCCTTAGCCTCCGCTAAACGTTGGTCCATCCAAAGGATGACTGGTCTTAATGGTTTGTTATTTTCATCTAATAAAACTGCGGAATCTCTGAATGTAGTAACAGTCATACCGACGATATCGTCAAAGTTCTCAACGCATTCTTTACTGAGTTTCTTAAGACATTCGACTAAATTGTCCCAATAGAAATCCGCGAATTGCTCTGCATAACCAGTTTTTAGAGCAAAGGATACAGGTTCATAAGCTTTTTTTGATAGGTATACTATTTCACCAGACTTATTGATTAAAGCGGTTCTAACAGATTGTGTTCCAAAGTCTAGCGTTAGCACTAATGGATTGTTATTCATGTTTATTTCTCCCGAATACGACAAAGTCCATTCTTTCTATATAGTTTATACGAAAATAGTAGAAGTAGCACTTTTTTTAGAAAAAAGTATGCATATTTACGCATGTGTGATAATATTTAAGCGCTGTGAGTCAAACTCACAAAGACCTGCAGGAGGATTATTATGGCAGAAAAGAAATATGTCTACCCTTTCGATGAAGCCTATGGTTTAGGAAAAGAATTATTAGGCGGTAAGGGTGCCGGCTTAGCGGAAATGAGCCACATTGGTGTCCCAGTTCCAGAAGGTTTCACAATCACAACTGAAGCATGCACACTTTATTACGAAAGTGGTAAAGAAATCCCAGCATTTGTCGTCGATCAAATTTTCGAAGCCGTTAAAGGTATCGAAAAGAAAACAGGCAAGACATTTGGTGGAGACAAGAACCCATTATTAGTGTCTGTGCGTTCTGGCGCGAGAGTCAGTATGCCAGGTATGATGGATACCATCTTAAATTTAGGTTTAAACGAAACAACATGTGCCGCGATTGCTAGAGAAACAAACAATGAACGTTTCGCCATGGACAGCTATCGTCGTTTCATTCTTATGTTCACAAACATCGCTAAAGGTCACCCACGTGATGACATGGACAAGATGTTAGATGACTTAAAGAAAGCAAATGGCTACAAATTAGACACAGAAGTCACTGCTGAACAATTAAAAGAATTAGTGGCTAAATACAAAGAATACTACAAAAAGACATTCGGTGAAGAATTCCCAACAGATCCAAAAGTTCAATTAATGGAAGCTGTCGCAGCCGTCTTCAGAAGCTGGGACAACCCAAGAGCGAACGTCTATCGTATGATGAACAACATCCCATATTCATGGGGCACTGCTGTTAACGTTCAATCAATGGCTTTCGGTAACAAAGGTGAAACATCAGGTACAGGTGTTGCGTTCTCACGTAACCCAGGTACAGGTGAAAAAGTCATCTCCGCTGAATACTTACCAAACGCTCAAGGTGAAGACGTTGTCGCGGGTATCCGTACACCTCTCCACATCGATGAATTAAAAGCTCGTATGCCAGAAGTTTACGAACAATTCGTCAAGACCATTAAATTAATGGAAAACCACTACCGTGATATGCAAGATATGGAATTCACCGTTGAAGACGGTAAATTATACTTCTTACAAACACGTAATGGTAAGAGAACCCCAGCCGCCGCTTTAAAGATCGCTTGCGATTTAGTGGACGAAGGTTTAATCGATGAAAAAGAAGCTGTCTTAAGAATCGATCCAGTCAGCTTTGATAAATTATTATTACCAGGCTTTGATAAAGATGATTTAGCCAAGAAAGCTCCTATCGCTACTGGTTTACCAGCTGGCCCAGGTGCAGGTACAGGTAAAATCGCTTTCACTGCTGAAGAAGCTCAAGCCAGAAAGAACGCTGGTGAAAAAGTTATCTTAGCCAGAGCCGAAACATCTCCAGAAGATATCGTTGGTATGGTTGCCGCTCAAGGTATCCTTACAATGCGTGGTGGTATGACATCTCACGCCGCTGTCGTTGCCCGTGGTATGGGTAAATGCTGCGTCTGTGGTTGCGCTGCCGCTGTTATCGATGAAGAAAAACGTACACTCACCATTGGTGATAAAGTGTATACCGATAAAGACACCATCTCCTTAGATGGTAGTACAGGTAAAATCTACGAAGGCGAAATCAAGACAGTTGAACCAGACTTAACCGCTGGTTACTTCGGTAGATTAATGGGTTGGGTTGACCAATATAGAGCCCTCAAAGTTAGAACAAATGCTGATACACCAAGAGATGCTAAACAAGCTAAGATCTTCGGTGCTGAAGGTATTGGTCTCTGCCGTACTGAACATATGTTCTTCGCTAAAGACAGAATCTTCTCAATGAGAAAGATGATTCTTGCTGATAAAGTTGAAGATCGTGAAGCTGCATTAGCCGAAATCGAACCAATGCAACAAGCTGACTTCGAAGCCCTCTATGAAACAATGTTACCATTCAACGTTAACGTTCGTTTATTAGACCCACCACTACATGAATTCTTACCACAAGAAGAAGAACTCATTAAAGAATTAGCTGACGCTCTTAAAATCAGCGTTGATGCTGTCAAAGACAGAATCGATGAACTCCACGAAGCCAACCCAATGATGGGTCATCGTGGTTGCCGTTTAGCGGTCACATATCCAGAAATCTGCAGAATGCAAACAACTGCTATCGTTAAAGCCGCTATCAACGTCAGCAAAAAGACAGGTACCTTAGTGCAACCAGAAATCATGGTTCCATTAGTACTTGAAGAAAAAGAATTAGCCTTCGTTAAGAAGATCATCTGCGAAACCGCTGATAAGTTAATCGCTGATTCCGGTTTAGCAATGCAATATCACGTTGGTACCATGATCGAAATCCCACGTGCGGCATTACTCGCTGATGAAATCGCTAAAGATGCTGAATTCTTCTCATTTGGTACAAATGACTTAACACAAATGACATTCGGCTTCTCCCGTGATGACGCCGGCAAATTCTTACCAGCTTATTACGAAACAAAGATCTTTGAAGAAGATCCATTCAAGACCTTAGACCAAAACGGTGTTGGTAAATTAGTCCAA
>JBGUIU010000022.1:0-13821 GCA_045113275.1 Paludibacteraceae bacterium | reverse complement strand
ATCCTGATACATCTTGTCGAGCGCCCTCACCTCGCTCATCCACGCTTCAATCACCGGATCAATGTTTCCCTTGCCCGAGGCAAAGTCACCGACAATGTAAGCAATCAGGTTCAGACCACGTTTCTGACCGTGAACATCGAGCACAACCCCCGTCGCCAACGCACCGATAGCAGGACAGATAGCCGTCAATACGGGCATTGCCAGCTGCGGCCCCGCCGCATCAATCGAATCCTTCACACCCTGAGGCAGTTTCGGCAACACAAGAAAATTATTATCTGCATCGGACTCTACGGACTGACTCGGACTTTCTTCCCCATCATAATAACCAGTCCGGGTTAGTCCGCGATAGTCCGCTGCTTCTAAAGCATTCAGCACATTCCGCAGTCTTGCGGGGAACGCCTCCAGCTCCGAATTCAGGGCACTCTGAATCTTCTGCCGCTTCTCTTCAGGCGTAAACCCATCGTAGCAGGGAATCACCTGATCGAGCCACTCGGCATTCTTACCGCAGATATGCCTCAGATCACACGCCAGCTGATACGTCAACGTGTCCCTATCACCTTCCGTCGGCTCAAACCCCCGATTATTCACCTCCCAATACTTCTTCAGTATCTCCGTAAACGGAATCCCGTGATAGTGATCAGGGAAAGTCGCACCTGGGGTCTGTTCAGTCGCACACGGGGACTGGACACCATCTGTGCTCTGCTCGCAGGGCACAGTGGTTCCTGTCCCCTGTGTGTGACCCTCGGCTACCCGACCGCCTTTGGACACAGAAGTGCCTGACCCCTTTGTGTCCTCCCACGGCCGATAGTGCTTATTCGCCTTCTTTGCCCCCTTCGGCACCTCCTCCAGCTTTTTCCTCTCCCGCTCCTTCAACACCTGATACTCCTTTTCACACTCTTCAGGAGTCATCGGCTCCTCAAACAGCACGTCATCCAAATAGATCAGATCCTCCTCCGAACCGCTCGTTGAGTACACCACCCGCTGCAAATCATGTGCACCAGTATCCATCTCTATTTTCAGCAGACACGACACCCTCACCTGATTCTCCAGAATCGTGGTGCCGGGCACGCGCTTACAGACTGCATGATAACCACCTCCAGCACTCCTCTCCAGCATCACCAAGCCGATGGCATCCTTCATCGCCAGTATCTGATCCTTCATCGCCACAGCCTGCTCCTTATCATAACAGTCTATATCATAGAAAAAGAAACTGCCAATACTCTTACAACCTGCCAACAATCCGTTAACATGACCTAAATTATAGGCCAGCTGTAGCAATTTTGCCTTCGACTTTTCATCACCCTGTCGAGCTTTTGCCAGCAGATTGAGATTTTTCTTGGCATCCCTTAGCTTCAGCAATGCTTTGCGGTCTTTAACAGGATGGGCAAGCTTTAGTTTCTTGCCCTTCTCCTTTTCAATATATGTGATTTCGTAAATCATAGGCTCTTACTTCCTGTTCTTGAACTTGTTCCTCATGTACTTGATCACCACAGTCCCCTCTTTCTCCAGCCAGTCGGCGAATTCCTCGCGTTGCTCCGAGGGTATATAGAAGATGAAGCGGTCAATACCGTCCTTGCCATACGACAAGGTGCTATGCGGCAGTTTCAGTTCAGCTTTACCCCTGATGCGCCTCTTGCGCACGAAGTCAAACTGAGCAGTGCCCTGCAACTGGGCATACCCCGGGCCGCTAAACGGCTTCACCAGTCCTTCACACGGATTCTCAGGCAATACCTGCACCAAATCCAAACCATTCTCACTCCTGCTGATCACCATCTGGGCGTTCAGCGTAATTGTCTTATTCTTGCTCATAATCTAGCGAAATTTTGAGTGAAGGTGTGTCGGAATAATTTGGTACCAGTTTTAATTTCACATCATGATGACTTCCTTCACCAATCCTTCGCTCGATTAATTAATTCGTGTAATTCGTTGTTTAAAATACTTTTGTCTCGTTAAGTTTCACAATTCCCTGAACCACAACGTCCTGATAAACGGCGCCGTTGTCATTATTGACATGCGTGCCAAACCTCAGACTAACTGCCACCAGTTCGCCTTGTTCCAGCTTCTGAGTGGCATTCTCTCCGAACGCTACGGCATAGAACTCTTCGGCATAATCGCCGCCGATGCCCTTCAGGTGTACGTTACACTTAGCCAACTGGCCATTTTCCTGTTTCTTACTCTGTACGTAGACGGGTTCCGTCTGCGATACAACCTTAAAAATCTCTGTAATCATAAATTTTAAACTTTTAAAAATTAAACTATAAACTATAAACTCAAGAAAATTGAGCCGTTCTTTTCTTCAAAATCGCGCCTGATCTGTTCGAGGGTCTTGTGAGGCGATTTGATGCCCAGCTGGTCAGCCAGCGACTCATCCTCCCTCACTTCGAGCACATACTTCAGATACGCTTTCTTTTTTACTTTGCCCCCAGATGTACCAGCAGCTTGCATCTGCTCACTCATCTCCCACTGCTCACAGCATTCTCGGGGCTTCACTTTCTTTTGATGCTGCGCGCAATATCTGGCCAACACCAATCTCGTCAGATCCTTATGCTTGCACGAAGCGCAGCACTCCTTGACCTCAATTCCATGACTATTCCGCATGTTTTAAGCCTTTCTTTTTAAAAACTCCCTCAGGCCTACCAATCCGTGATTCATGCGCTGCCATTCCTTGCAGATATCAGCCAAAAGGCATTCTGTGAAGGTTTCATAGGCTACGTCATCATTGAATACGTCGTAATACACCAAATCCATGTATTTTTCAGGATCATCCAGATGATTATATGCCATAATGTAACGGACATATGCCTTTGCCAGATGTTCTACAATTTCATTTGCATCAAAATCCAAACGAGTCCTACACCAAGAGCGCAAGCAATCACATACTCTGTGCACATGCGACTCATAGGGTTCAAATGGTATCAAGCTGTTTTCTAAGAGTTCGGCAGCATGACCCTTTACTTGTGCTTCGAGACCAAAATCCTCAGACAAGTCTTCGAAACAAAGTCCTTCTAATTTAATATCTTTCATTTCGTCCTTGTTTAACGTCGCCTCCTTACGCGACCTTTAACCCTTTTTCTTTTTATTCTTTGCCATAATCAAAACTATTTTATCTTCTTCATACTCGTCAAACAGATGTGGGGTCTTACGCTTAATCTGTTTCATCAGACCTTCTTTCGCTCTTATTTTCTTCTTCAAAGGAATGCCCACCTTATTCTCTACGAAATAGAAAAAGCCATCCAATTTGATGAGGATGTCATATAGACACTCGAAATTGTCACATTCACCTATGTATCTGCCTTGATCACCCACACTCATTTCCAGCCTATATTTACCGCCAAGCGGGGTCTCCTTATCCAGTTCCGAGATGTTTATAAATAGGCATTGAAGCTCCCGGCCATAATCGATACCAAATCTGCGCATCTCTTCCAATCTGGCAGGCATTCTCTTGCTAGCCACTCCCGAATTGATTATCATTTCGCCCAGCATTTCTACCACGATTGCAGGGTTGGCTTGCTGGCCTTCCTCACAGAGAAGATAATAATCAAATTCACACTCTTCCAACAACTCGAGACGATCCCTGAAGTTCTCTATAGGACGCCCAGGCGTCATAATCGTCAAACGAGGCTTGCCGTCAGCGTCCAAACCTTCATACTCACAGGCATAAAAATCATACCCATACGAGTCATACAAATAAACTTTCTTTGTCATAATTTAAATCCTTTCTTTTAATTATTAATAATGTGAACTAACTCTCATTTGAAAAATCCGCCCTATGCTCACGCACCAGGCGGCTGTGCGGCGACGCTTCACCGCTAAATTCAGTAAAAATGCAATCTTTGACTCAAAACATCTAAAGCTATGAAAACAAATGAAATTATCAATCTACGATATTTTTTCATCCTGAGGCCTACCTCAGCGATTCTTGTTTCAACATTTCAATGAACACGCAAGTCGAAGACAGAGTTTCAATGAACTTTTTGTCTTTCGATGCTGCAAAGGTATATAAGCTGGGAATCTGTGCAAATCTGAGCGAATAATCTCAGATTATTTTGTGCCTTTTTTCATAACTCGCTGAAAAACAAGGCAAAACAAAAAGTGCCCGATTCTCAAAAAAAGAGAACCGGGCACCTATAAATGATGTTCAGATTATTTCAGATTACCCATTCGGGCAATACCTATCCATTAACGGTAGTACATCACGGAATCCTGATGACATGTTTTCGCGACTTGGCCGACCCTTGTCAATATTGGAATAAGTCTCTTCGTCACCAAAGAAATCTTTATTCAGAGCAGGCGACCCTTTTGGATTGAATAGTTTCTTATCGTCGAAATAGCCTACCATATTCTGCCAAACTATCTTCTTGCGATCCCCCCGCCCGTTTTCCAATAGACACCACAACAACTCAGACATCTTTGCATACTTTTCTATTAACGGTTCGGCACCCAGACCGAGAATCGTCATCAACATCTGCTTCACCTTCTCAGCTGTGTCATCCTTCTTCCAGTCACCCTTGTCAACTAATGCCAATAAATCATCTATAATCTTCTGACGATTCTTTTGAAGATCCTGATAATTAGAAGGATTATCCTTCTTCTTTTCTTCATTTTTCTGAGTCAGTTGGCTGTAGTCAACCTCAAGACCGTATTCCGCTGCATGTCCCACTATGATATCTGTCAATATGCATATTTTACTGAGCATCTCAAAGAACGGAACAATTTCCTTTTCCCTGTCAGGATCTTCGAATGGAATATTCAGAGAGAACTTTCGCCAATACAAATCCTCGTCTTTAATCTGATACCAACGACTGGCGATTTTCATTCGTGCAAAATCCTCTATCCTTTTCTCGCGTTCTTCAAGAACTTCCTCAAGCAGATATTCGTCCTGACAGCCTTTGGCCCATTTCACAATCTTATCTCTGATTGTAGAATATGAAAGGATAAGGTTCATGGCAAACAGATATTCTTTATCATTGCGAAGCCTGTCGCCCCAGTCGGCATAGCGTGAGGGTTGGAGGTCTGCATAGATATCCTTTATATACTGCTGGCATCGTTCACGAATATTCCCTAATGCAAACAAGCGGTCTGCATTATTTAGTAAACGGTCTACTCGTGCCTGCAAGGCCGGAGAAATCTCATTCTGGTTCATCATTGCCATTTATCCAAATACTGGGTCATCGTCGTAATAAATCCCATCTAACCAGTTCTTGACATATTCCAACGGCAGACTGTGTTCATCGTCAAGTTCCATATCCACGTCATATTTCTCTGCTATCGGCAGGATGATCTCTAACATGTCCTTTATGAAAAACTCGCAATCCTTCTCGTTTTTCCGTCCGTCACCGAAACCTTCTCTTATGGGTTTGATCTTCTGCCATATTTCGCGGGCAGCAGCTACATAATTCTCCGGATAGTGATGGGGGACCTCAGTCCATAGTGAATCTACCAGACCTATCTCCTCCATCGAGAGGTCTTTTTTCTTTCCCTTTTCCAAATGAAAATATGCATCATCAATAGCATCCTGCAGACAGTCTATATATCCATAACAATTAATTTTGTCTGTAAAGTCACGCTGACGCTGATGCAGATGACACTTGGTCACATACATGTCATACAAAGCGGGGTCAATTTTCTGTGCTTTAATACAAGCCACATTGTACACCATCTCAGCAAGAAGCGTCCCCACGCAGAGATAGGTCTTATTGAATTTCATAAGTTCCTTATTGCTGGGCGAGAACTGTTCTGTTCCGTCATCACCCATATGAGGAAACTTGTCATCCAACAGATTCAAATCAAAAGGATTAAAGAACGGATCGTTCACCAACAGGTAGGCCAGCAGACGCATCAACTCTACAAGCCAGCCAGCCAGCCCTTCTTGTGGCTCCTGCATTAGAGGGTTCTCCTTGATGGGATAAATTTCGAGCATGGTGTGACCAAAGAAACTAAAAGCATGTTGACGGGCAAAATCGCCATTGGCATCCATGCCAAGCATTTGGTCGATCACGCTAAGTCTTGCCCATTTCTGATAGGCTGCATCTTTGTCTTGCAGGCCCTCTATATCGATGCCCATCTTGCCGAACACCTCTATCTTGTAATACTCCAGCATTTCTGCTGCTGTCTTTTTAAATTCTATCATCCTTTTTTCTTTTTTATCTGTTTATTTGTTTGCAAAGGTAGTTATTATTTGCACAAATTCCAAATTTTTGTTTAAAATCTTGTTTGCTTAATGATTGGCGCGTTTCACTGAATGTATTTGCAGGAACCAAAATCTCATCGTACCTTTGCATCGTCAAAACAAGCAAGTTAGTTTTTCTTTTTCATACTTTGGTTTTAGTTAGTAAACGTTACAGCCTCGCAGTGATTGCGGGGCTGTAACGCATTCTGTACCTACGACTCACGGGATCGAGTCCCGTTAGTCCAATTTATTTCATCACGACTTTCTTACTTCCAATGATATTGATACCCTTGCGAGGCTTCGCCAGTTTTTGGCCAGAGATGTCGTAGATTGGCACATCCTTCACATCATCTATCGACACTTCATTTATTCCCAAGGTAGTCGGGTCAAATGATAACGGATCAAATTCGACAATATTGCCAAATTTCCTCCATCCCTTCTTAGACTGATACTTTGACTTCGTACCTTTAGGAACATAAAGTGTAGCGGAGGTAAATACATCGTAATCTGACCAAAAGACATCTTCATCAATATCATGTGGTTTCTGAATGTAAGATATTATAGATTCCAATTTTTTGCAACCATAAACAATCCATGAATCAATTTGATTAACGCTATTAGGAATAATCAAAGTCTTTAGGCGTCTACAACTTAGGAAGGCTTCCTCACCAATAGAGACAACAGTATTGGGCAGGATCATGAATTCAAAGCTACAGCAACTGAATGCTGTATCGCCTATTTTAACAACTTCAAATCCATTCGCTTCGCTAGGGATTGTAATAGTGCCTGTCAATTCATTGCTTATAGCAGGATAAATTGGATTTCCTGAGAATGGGTCTTCTCCATTTTCTTCTTGGCCCATTACCTGACATGTTTTATCAGCTACGTCAATAATCTGGAACGACATATCGATTCCTTCTTCTGTCTTGACCGTAAAGAAATCACCATCTTTGTATACTTCATTTTCTTGAGAGCCTTCATATTCTACCAATTCTGTTCCATTATAACATAGCGGTGTCCAGCCTTTTGCTATTATTGCAGCGACCTGGTCTTTGGTACAGACGTTCCCTTCATCACGATTAAGTGCTCCATCTTTATATGGATTATAGACGAAAAAAGAATATTCTTTTGTTGTTGTATTCATCGGAAGATAATTGATAATATCATCCATTGACGACCCTCGAATCTGGTTCTGACTAATATTGAGATATTGTAAGTTCTTGTTTTTTGATATGTCAAGTTTCTTTAACAGGTTACTATTACACCATAACTTTAAGAGATTCGTGTTTTGTGAAATATCCAAAGAAGTTAACTGATTATTGCCGCAAGCTAAACTATTCAATTCACTATTCTTTGAAACGTCTAGTTCTTTCAGATTATTTGTCTGACATTTCAATGTAGATAAGGATAAATTCTTTGAAACGTCGAGTGTTCCCAACTGATTATTGTAACAAGTTAAGGACGTCAAAGCAGTATTTTGGGACACATCCAAAGATGAGAGTTGATTATAATTACAACTCAAGTTTGTCAAAGCCATATTTCTGGACACGTCCATAGATGATAGTTGATTATTATCACATCTCAAGTCAGTCAAAGCTGTATTTCTGGAAACGTCCAATGATGATAAATGATTAGTACTGCAATTCAAATATGTCAAAACCGTATTACTGGAAACATCCAAAGATGAAAGTTGATTATTGTCACAACTCAAGTCCGTCAAAGCCGTATTACTAGAAATATCCAAAGTTGTCAGCTGATTACTACCGCAACTCAAGTCCGTCAAAGCTGAATTATTAGAAATATCCATAGATGTCAGCTGATTATTACCGCAACTCAATGACGTGAGTGAAGTGAAATACTCAATACCTTTCAAACTGCTGATATCTTTTGAATGAACGGATAAGAATGTCATTTTTGATATTTCACTTTCAGAGAACTTGCCATCTTTACCCTCATCCAGCGAAAGCAAGTAATCACGGAAATTCTTGTCAGGGAAGTTGGTGGAGTTTATTTGGACTTCCTTTTCTGGATCTTCAATTCCTTCTATCGAACGAAACCTACTCCAGCCCTCTGCAGATCTGTATTTAGATACAGACCCTTTTGGTACATACAATGTAGCATTATAATAAGTGTCATAACTAAAGAAGTTTTTAGTATCAGTATTGAATTGGGGTTGGGGTGGAGTTTCTGACAAACAAATAATAGTCTTTAAATTTAAACAACCATATTCAGCATTAACTGCAAGATGGGTTACAGAACTAGGAATTATGAGATCCGTCAAATTATTCATCTTGTAAAAAGCCTGTTGTTCTATTAATCTTACAGGATAACCCTTTGCTGTACTCGGAATAGTAACTTTGCCATTAACAGGTTCTGTGCAAGCTGTTCCATACTTTGGGGGGGAAACAAAAGCACATTCCTCATCATTAAAGATATGGAACGTAAATAACATCAGTTTCCCTTCGGCCGTATAATCCTGAAAGTAATCTCCAATATTATAGCCTGATTTTACATTTACAGTCCACTCTAAATCCGCTATATTCCCACCAATCTGTCCAGACCATTTTAGTGTGCCTGTTCCAACATGCACTCCAACAATTGTACAGTCCTTCCCTCGATAATATTGATCATTTGATTTGATTTTAAAGCAAGTCCCCACAACGGTCCATGTCCCATTAACGACAGTATTAGGATTATCGTCCACAGATACATTCTTCTCTCCATTAATCTTAATGTTTATTGTACCCATATTGTATGCTGATGCTAGAGAAGGCAACAGAAAGACAAAAAGAATGAAGGCAAATAATAATAGTAATCGTTTCATTTTCTTTAGTTTTAAATCCCCAAAAGGCGTGCAACCATCCGAGACTTAACTCCTTTGACTATTGGCATATGGAAGTGACGAATGGGATTGCGACGCACATTTCGTTTGGGTTAGTAAAATGTTTGTTTTGGTCCCTTTGGGGAAGGGCTGCACCTGGTGCAGCAGGTCTTCCATAATGATTGCTTTGTTTCTGTCTGTTATTGTTATTGCATTTAGAGTTCTACATTATTTTAATCTATGGCGCAAAGATACAAAATAATTCTGATCTTTGCAAATAATGAGGAAGAAAAATTGAAATAACATTTATCCCCACAGTTTGTGTGGGGACACAATGAAAGAGGCACCTAGCCTTTTGTTTTTACTCTCAGTTTCGTATTACTTTATCAAGACCTTTCGATCGATGCCATTACTCATGCGAATAATGTTGACACCCTTCCGTGGAACTGAAACTCGCTGGCCAGAGAGAATAAAGAAGGAAGCATCCTTCTCCATATTCTCTATGAATACAGGCATAATGCCATCTGGGTTTTGCTCTACTTTAACTTTGCAGTAATTAGACGTCAAGCCATTTGCCGTTGATACAGAAACTAATGCCAAGCCTTCAGCCACTCCAGTAAGTTCGCCTTCAGCACTCACCCGTACAACAGTTTCATCATCCGACTTCCAAGTTAGCGTTGTCTCTGCGTTTTCGGGTGTTATTATTGGTGCAAGTTTGAGCGTTTCACCAACATATAAAGTTGTTTTTTCAGGCAGGGTAATAGTGGTTGGCTCAGGAGCTGTCACCGTAAGCTTGCAATAGGCAGTTTTCCCGTTGTCTGTCTCAACATTGATAAATGTCTGCCCCTTTTTCAACCCAATTACCACACCTTCGCTATTAACCATAGCTATGGTCTCGTCATCACTACTCCATGTTAATTTGGCTGATGCATTGGCAGGTTCAAATGTTGGAGAGAGTGTGATAATGGAGCCAATGATTATAGTCATTGACGATGGAATGGAAATCGTTGTGGGGGGAATAGGATCCACTGTAACCTTGCAACAAGCCATAACACCACCACCATCGTTGGCCTTACACCAAATCTTCGC
Source organism: Paludibacteraceae bacterium (assembly GCA_045113275.1). Classification (GTDB taxonomy): domain Bacteria; phylum Bacteroidota; class Bacteroidia; order Bacteroidales; family Paludibacteraceae; genus UBA1181. Next base: position 3,742 of record JBGUIU010000022.1, on the reverse strand, counting down.
TGTACCTACAGCTATGGCTGTCACCTTACCATCGTTATCAACAGTTGCAACGCTCGTATTGTCTGACGACCATGTAACACTCTTATCCTTAGCCTCATCAGGACTCACCGTAGCCTGCAATAATATGGTATCATCAACTTGCATTGTGACTGAAGTCGTATTGAGGGTGATGTTATTGACGCTTGTTTCGTCACTACCACTATAACTATACCAATCTGAACCATTATAATAATACACTCTCCATCCTTTGTTCCTAGCAGCACTTACCTGATCCTTTGTGCAAACATTGCCCTCAGAGCCTTGAGTATAATCTATAGCATATAGTCTATTGTATTCGTTTTTAGGAAGACCTTTTATCAAATCATCCATCGCAGCTCCCTTTATCATGTTCTCTTCACAATACAGCCAATCAAGTTTCGTATTCTTTGAAACGTCAAGAGATGTCAGCTGATTATTTCCACAATACAAAATCTTAATTGCTTTATTATTTGATAAGTCAAGAGTCGTCAAATAATTATTATCACATCTCAAGTCTTCCAACCAGGTGTTTTTCGAAACATCAAGAACAGTCAGTTGATTTTCATCACACCACAATTCTGTCAGTTTGGTGTTATTCGAGACATCAAGAGTTGTCAATTGATTATGGCTGCAACTCAATTCTCTTAGGTTTTTATATTTCGACACATCAAGAGACGTCAATTGATTTGAATAACAATTGAGATGCTCCAAATTTATGTTTCTTACATCGATAGTCTTTAGTTGATTAGACGAACAATGAAAATTATAAAGAATTGTATTTCTCGAAACATCCAAAGATGTCAATTGATTCCCATCACACCACAATTTCGTTAATTTTGTATTTTTTGTCACATCCAAAGATGTCAACTGATTCTTCCACTTATGAGCATACACCCAATTTCCGCAGTCAAGCTCTTTCAGAGCCGTGTTATTTGTCACATCAAGAGACGAAAGATGATTATCATGACAATCCAGTTCTCCTAGAGCTGTATTGTTTGACACATCAAGATAAGTCAATTGGTTTTCATAACATCGCAGTATTCTTAAAGCATGATTTCCTGAGACATTAAGATATTCCAACTGGTTCTGTTGACAACAAAGAGTTTCTAAATATATGTTCTTTGACATGTCAAGGTGTGAAATTTGATTACCATAACAACAAAGGAGCGTCTTTAATCCGTAAAAAAACTGTATCCCTTCCAAGTCGCTGATACCCTTGTGTTGAACGTTTATAACATCGATCCTTGCCAATTCGTTGGTCGTCAAGACTCCATCTCGTCCATAATCCTGTTCGAGCAAATAGGCACGAAAATTATCATCGGGGAAATTTTTCACATCAATTTGGATGTCTTCAACATTAGGATCGGGTGTGGGGCCTGGTTCTTTGAGCTTCACGATCCATTCAGCTTTAGTAATCTTAGGACTTGTACCATACCATGAATTAAACGAGGCGGTAAGCGTCACATAATTAGGAAAGGAAGAACCTTTTTTCGGCGCAATATGGCATTCGAAATTTGCCGTCCATAAGATTGACAGGCGATTGTCTGATACTGACCATCTGAGGGTACCGCCACCATCGTATGGTACAGCACTGTGATAGTTATATTCCATGATAAGGTAGTCTGGCAACCTTACTGTTGTTGTTTGATCATATTCTACATATATAACTCCTTGGTTGTAGGTAATACCAAAGTCATCAGAAGCCCTCATTGTCAGTGGGGTTAGTAAAGCAATTATAAATAATGCTTTAACACAAAGAAGGAATTGTTTTGTCATATAGCGATAGGTGTTAATAATTATAGTTCCACCCTCTGATGGGTGATATAATCGAATTGAGTATGAAATATATCGTGTGCAAATATAGGAAAAATAAAGCAAACGACGTTCATTGTGAGCTGCTTTTTTTGCAAAAGTAGTGTAATTTTTCTATTTTGACCACTTTTCCTCGATTATTAATCGATTTTCTTCCATTAAATGTTTGTTATACACTTATCCTTTTGTCTGTCGCAGAATTACCGGCAGCATCTCTGGCGTGCTGATTTCGTGGTTACAGCTCGCGGGGATTGCTCGCAGCGGCGAGGCTTTTTTCATGCTTACAAAGGATACACAAGTGCCTGACCCCTTCGTGTCCTTCTTTCCACTCTTCCATAAAAGGGAATTTATATGTTCATTAACCTTCCTTTTGATTGTCGTTATTCTCTAACAGTGCTTTTACAGCCTTGTCGAAGTCGCTCTCCAAAAGACGCATCTCACGTTCACGATAGATTTCAAACTCTCGCTCAGCTTTTTCGATAGCTTCCTGATGCGATACGGTGCCAGCACCCTCCAGGATATTTTTACGTAAGCGCAGTATTTGGTCATCCAAAGCCGCAATCCAATCAGCCATCGTCATCGGATTCTGTTCTAAGGCCTGAAACTCTGCATAGTCCAAGAATTGTGAGGTTAGTAGATTCAGACGCTGGAGTTCCAATTCCGTCAGGTAATTCTTAGCTATCTTCACGTCGTCGCGGGTCACATAATTTCCCTTGAAGCTAGTCATACCAACAAAAGGTTTTTCGTTATCCACACGCTCATAAATCAGCTCTGCTGCCGTATGTTCATGTACAGCATAGTGCATCTTATTCTGTACCGTAGCAAAGAACATCTTGGTCATTTTAGCTCGTGGGTCATAATCTGTTGCAGTTGCATAGATATCCGTCACCTGCTGATAGAAGTTGCGTTCGCTACTGCGGATATCCCGGATGCGTTGCAGAAGTTCTTTAAAATATCGATTTCCACCTTGTTTCAGGCGTTCGTCGTCCATCGTAAAGCCCTTCTGTATATACTCATGCAGTAATCTGGTGGCCCAGCGACGGAAGCGTACTGCAATAGGCGATTGGACACGATATCCAAGGGCAATGATGACATCAAGATTGTAATGCTGTACCTCATGAGTCTGAGTTTTACCTTCTATAGCACCATGTTGAGTGGTTGTTCGGAATTTCCGAACTACCACTTCCTTATCCAGTTCCTTATCAGCAAAGATATTGGTGAGATGTTCGCTGATGTTTGATTTGCTCGACTGATAAATCTCTACTAATTGGGCTTGCGTCAACCACACATCTTCATCGGCAAATAATAATAATCTGCTAAAGTTCCAAATTATTCTTAAAAAATATTTGTTTTGCTGAAAGCATTAAACTCTGCTGGTCATTATAACGTCAAACAGGTGAAAGTTGGTTTTTTCATACATTGGTTTTAGTTAATTAGTTAGAAAATGCTACAGCCTCGCAGTGATTGCGAGGCTGTAACGCGTTCTATACTTACGACTCACGGAAGTACACACAGTTCATTCATAAATGGTCATTATGGTCAATTGTCAATTGTCAATAAGGATTCCGGGGACTGTGTTTTTGTTTCAATTATAGCATAATATTTATATTATTCTATAATTGCGTAATTTTTCTATCTCCAAAACGTTAATGACAAATGACAATTGACCATAATGACCACATTCACATCTATTTTTGCTTGCCTTTCCCTGTATTGTGTTGACTCCGTAAGAGCGGTTGTTTTAATCTTTTTTGTTAATTACTGTTTACTATACTGGTTTCATTGACATCTTCTCCTGAGCCGGTTGTCTTGTTTCCTGATTATGTTGTCTCTTTTCCCGGGATATTGGACTTCATACGGTTTTCGTTGACTTGCCTTGCTAAGGGGATTGACTTCATACTGGAACCGTTGA
>JBGUIU010000021.1:0-41077 GCA_045113275.1 Paludibacteraceae bacterium | reverse complement strand
AGCTTCTCCTTTTACTTTTCATGTCTGCTAATTTAAGTTTATTTTCTTAACTTAGCAACTGGTTCGAATTCCCGGCAGTATTATAGTTATTATTATATCATTAATTCCATTTGTCACAAAGTGAACAATAGCTTATTTTCCTCCTTTCATCTCTATTATTCAGTTTTTATCACGACTTTTGAATTTTTTAGAATAACAAATTCATCCTTATAATATAATTTATCACTAAGTACCGATCGAATACATTTTTCCACATTACTTTTTGTCGAAATAGATATATTTCTCCTATCGCATAAAACCGAATCGACATTCATAATTATAACATGGAATTTATCTGACGGAGCTATCCTTTTTATAAATGTACTTCCAATCACTAAAGAATCCGAATATATAAGATCTTCATACATAAGATTTAAATAATTAAAATCTCCATGTTTTTTTAGAAAAAACAAGAGAACCTCATCATCGACAGAATATTCCTCATTTGATGTGTTATTAAACCACAACAACAAATCCTCATCACATATATTTGTAATACATATATCTTGCACTCGATAAAATTCTTTTGCAATGTTATCAAAATAACAAATATTTACCGTGTCAGTTTTAATTTGACCTATACAATTATGTATTAAAACACAATAAAAAATTATAGATAAAATAATCCTCATCTCTTCATGTTTTGAATTGTTTCCTGTTTTGCTTCAAGTATCATTTGTTTAAGAACCAAATTTGTTTCTACCATCTCTATTATAAGATGACATGCTCCATAATAATCTCCTCCATTTCGTATATATAAAAGGATATGTCCATAACCCTCATGAGAAAACGTTTCTGCCGCACCTTCTTTTGACAAATATTTATTAATAAACACATAATATTCACCGTCAAGAGATCTTTCTTTCGCATTTACATCAGGAAATAATGATTTCCCTGTTTTCCCCATTTCTCCAGAAGAAAGGCCTTCCATAGTAACACCTAAAGGATCTTTGGAATCTTCAATAAGCCCCTCCCATCCATCAGGAACAGGCTCATATGGTATATACTTCATTTTTTTTAGTTCAATGCCATTATCTGTCATACATAAATATTGATCTGTAAATTCGACATTTACAATCATCCATGAATTTACCAATTCTTTTAATTTATTATAATTACGACTTTTACTTTTATGGTTATTAATACTTTTCTCATCTATATACCCATCATTATCTAAAACAAGATATTGACGATCCTCTTCAGGAATAGTATTTTTAATCATACCAAATTCTTCTTCGCTTTTTGGTTTCACTTTACACCCATCTGGATCCACCAAATTCACAGGATTACCTGCACAATACATATAAGCAGAAGTTTCTGGATAAATCTCCGCCAACGGATCTACACTCAACCACAGACTCCTCCGGGCATCATAATACCGCGCCCCGTAATAATACAACCCGGACTCCTCATCCTGCTCCTTGCCGTTGAAGAGGTAAGGGGTGTTACAGTTTTTATTTCTTTGCTCCAAAAAGACCTCTCCGTAGGGCATGTAGCTGACCTGCTGAACCTGTCCATCCCGACTCGTCACCAACGTGGTGCTGCCCAAATGGTCCGTGTGATAGAAATAGGTCTGAGGCTCCTGCTGCCTGACTATTCCATCTGTGTCATTTGCCATCCTCCGCACCTCATATCTCGGATATAAGGTGTCATACTCCTGCGTCTGCTTCTTATACAACTTGGCAAAATCAACCTTGATCGTATCCGACAGACTGCCTTCCGTACCGGCATGTGGCACTACTCGACTCGGGTCACTCAACTCCACACCCGTCACACTCGCAATGCGTTGCGAACCAGCATAGATATGCTTCGTGTATCGTCCTCCACTACTGTAGGTGATGTACTGACTCGGATAGAGCGTGTAACTCAAATTCGTCTGCCCCGTCACATCTGCTCCGTCAAAATGGCTCTCCTGATTCATGCCCGTCACCTTTGCCGTGCGTTCTCCTGCATGGTCGTAGTAATAGGCCGTCAGCCGTCCGTCCTCACTGAGATGGGTCAGCCGGTTCTCCTCATCCCACTGCATATAGCGTACGCCCGTCTGCGTTGTACGTCCGTTCTTGCGACGATGGAAATGTCGCTCCTCCGTAGGATTACCGTTCAAATCGTATGTATACGTATGATAATCACTCCGTCGGCCTGCCGCCAAACTGTCCGTGCGGTAATGACTATCCAAAAGGGTATCCAACTGGAATCCTTTGTAGTGATAGCCTAGGTCATAACCTGCACTCACCTCCCCCGCGAACTGGATATCTTGTTGCTTCATCGTCTGCTGTTTCCGCAAGATGCGTCCCATCGGATCATAATGCATCTCAAGGGCATAGTTGGCTTCGCCTCCACTATAGCGTCCCTGTGCCGAAACAAGACGATCAAGGTAATCATAACCATACGTGTGGTTCACACCTCTTTTATCGTTCACTGAAATGATATTCCCCACTCCATCGTAACCATAGAGCATATCTGCCAGAAGATCATTCCCCTGTTTCACCTGCATTGTTAAGAGTCGTCGGTTCTCATCATAACTCATTGTCTCTTCTGAGCCATCCCCCAACTGACGATGATTACAGTGCCCGTAGCGATCATAGGTCATACGATCGATATAAACTATATTGTCAGTTCCATCTTCTGTTGTGCTACCCAACACACGTTGCAAGCGTCCGCCCAGATCATATTTGTAGCTCACCTTCTCACCATCAGGATAAACCATGTGTTGCATACGACCATGACTATCATACTGATAATGCGTCGTGAAGGTCATCGCCTCTGCACGAGTCGGTGCCACCATTGTCCGAGTTGTTCGGATCACCTCTCCACTCTTGCCGTAGGCATAAGAGAGCACTCCACTACCATCCGCCACATGAGCCAATCGTCCGATACATCCATTCATAGCAGAGCAATCGCCATACACATAACGTACATCATTTTGCGGATGTTCAGGATAATGAATACCTGTCAGTCGGTCATAATCATACTCGTATGTAATCTGTTCACCTTTGCCAGCCAATTCAGCCGTCTGGCGACTTAGCAGATTACCACTCATATCATAACGATAAGAGGTCTTCCCTCTTGCGGGATGATTCACCAGCGTGCATCGTCCACCCATATCGTATTCATAGTGGGTCCTATTGCCTTCTGCATCTTCCACTTCGGTGAGTCTGCCCACGCCATCGTAGGAGAATCGAGTCCGAATGGCGAAACCGTTGCCTCGCAGGGTGGCTTTCACCTTGCCCCGACCATTCACCAGCTCTGCCGAGCAATGACCGTTAGCATCCATGATCACGCGTTTCAAATATCCCTCATCCACACTATAACTGCAACGCGTTATCGAGCCATCGGATTGCACTTTTGCTAAAAGACGGTTCATACAATCATAATGATACTCTTCAGGGGATGTAACATCAAATGTACGAACAAAGTTCAGACTATCGGAGAGCGGCACCGATACAGGGGCATATTGTTCCACCACACGTCCGAAAGCATCCTTTTTGACACGTCCGCTCACCACAAATACATCACCTTCCTGCATGGCTTCGCCCTTGTCCGTAACATTCAGTTCAGACTCTTGCTTCACTTGTAGTATCTTTCCAAAACCATCAACAAAGGTAAACGTTTCAATCGGATTTTCAGGGTGCTGGTTGTCAAAATGTCTCGTCACGGCATATGCCGGTCGCTCTATTTCACCCTTTTCATCCAGAATTGCCACAGGATGATAACTAAAAGCAATCGTATAAGGAGCCTCCGTCACCTCTGATGGGCTCTTCACTTGCGTGATTCTACCCAGATGATCAATTTCAGTAGTAAGGAACTGATGATTAGCATCTTGCCTAGTGCCTGCGATGCCCCATAAGTGATCATAATCATCCCAGCGGTTTTCTATCTTCTCATTGTCACGCACTGACGACACAAAGAGTTGTCGCTCATCATCATACGCATACGTATATGACTTGCGTTGTTTTCGATCATTCTCTGGGAGTATCATCTTAGTAATATTACCGTAACGGCCACGTTGCAATTCCGTCACTGCCGAATCAGCTCCGATGTGCCGGCAGACACGTATAAGATCCTGAATTGGATAATTCAATGTCGAGTTGTATTTCGCCGTGGTATGGTTGCATAACATACCTTCATCATCATAAACCTTCACCACGCTTGGAAGTCCGTACTGATAATAAGCAGGTTTACATGTATAATCTATTTCCGTGACATATCCTTTGTTTTCTGTTTCGTCTGTAAATGAATATCGTTTCACCTCTCCATGATGATCCTGATCCAGATGATAATCATATTTTTCTGTCGTCAGCAGGATCTTCGATGTCCCTTCATACTGATAATTTCGTTTGAGGCTAAGAGGCATATAGACAACGCTCCATCGATTGGAAGGATAGGTCGGCAAGAAGTGATAGAAGTGGCAAGTCTCCTCATGCATACCAATATAATTCTTAGAGGCATAATCATTAGCGGAGGCTACCGAATATGTCTGATACTCATTTTCTTTCAAGGACAAAGTATCTCCCGTTGCATTCAAGTCTATATCTTTCAATAATCGTCCTGCCGCATATACATCTGACACATCATAGAGTTGTATCGACTGACGATAAGGAGCATTATTCTTCTCCACATTGACATCGATGCTACGGACTTCAGCATATCCTAAGAAACGACGTTCCCTTCTATCTTTTCTACCACCTGAATAGAGGAACTGTGTACGCATCACTGGACCATCATCACTCACTCCATCATTCACTTCGAGTGAAGACATCACCCATTTACCACCTGGATGATCGGTTGTCGCTTCCGTTCGTCCATAATCCATAGTAAAACTTCCACCAAGTGAATTTTGTACTTTCTTCAGCTTATTACACTTTCCAATCATAGAATACCTTACTCTCAGGTCTTCCTCCTTTTCGCTGTTAACCATATCAACAAAGCCATCACCATCCACATCCCTGAATTCAAATCGTGGGGACGATACGCTGGTTGCTGTACGAACACTTGGATTAAGGGAGAGTTTAATTAGCCATATTGGAATATTAGCAGTGAACGAAGCATTCACGCCTTCCGAATGGGAGATAGTACGAGAGATATCCGTCACCTCCGAGAATTTCTCTGGAACAGCAAAACCAGCACCTGTATTAAGAGAAACCAGCACCTGATCTGCCATCAATGTCAGTTTATCAGGCAAGCCATCACCATTCACATCTATCAAACATTTCTCCACTCTATTATCAGTATAACTGCCCGACAATCCTCCTGAGACACTTGATGAATTATAATCAAAAGAGACACTACCTGAAACCTTATCAAAGGAAGAACTTCCCTCTCGAACGGCTTCAATACCCAGCGGAACAGGTGCAGAGAAAGAATAGCCCAGATTATATGAGACACAGTTATTCTTTTCATTATTTCTGTCACAATAAAGTAAATCAGGCAAACCATCACCGTTCAAGTCCACATACGCTGTTGTATTACCGTCATGGTTATTTCCGCCTCCGACAAGAGCCGACCATGCAAGGCAATTACTTTGTTCGCCTTGTGAGGAGGCACCATCATTCGTACCTGTTTTAGATGATGGATGGGCGCATGGAACCTTACCGCTACCCAGTCCAAGAGAATTGGAGTACGCCCAGGACTGTACAGAGACAACCTGCAGTTGGTCTCTAGAAAAGCCTCCCTGAGCATTCGTATAGTAGATTGTTCCATTAACAAGATAATCTGGATAACCATCTCCATTAAAATCCATCATCATCGCTTCCGTCTCCACTTCGCCATCTGCCCGTGAGGCATTTACGATAGCACTGGCAGTTTCGATCGTACAACTGCTCTTTGTCTTCATAATCAATGCACCTGCTGCCGTACCTTCTTCTCCTTCGTTAGTCGATAGAGATACCGCATCCAATCCCGCATAAGCACTGACAGGCAAAACACTCTGTTGAGACAATCTTGACGTACCGATTCTATCCCCTTGCACATACACCTCTGCCCGACTGCCCCGCAATCGTCCGAAGGTGTCTGGATCACACATCATCTGTTGATAAGCCGTCGTCAGCGGATCGTAACGGTAAGATGTATCAGAAGGAACAATCAAAAGTGACTCATCTATAGGCCTCATGCTGCGACCACATGATGCGTTATACACAAAACTACCCCAGCCACGGAAACATTGTCCCTCGACAGAACCTGCATCCAGACAGCTCAACCCTATTTGTAAGGTATCCCTATAATACACCACACTATCATATGTTACGACAGAATCCGGCGCAATCTTTTTCTGCACCACAACAATAGAATCTGCAAATCGCACAAGAGAAAGTGTGTCGAACTTCATGTTAAGGAACCCATCATACGTATATTCCAACCATACGTTCTCATCCTTTGTTTGGAAGCGTGCTGTATCGACACTATTCAGCAATGAATCATTGTTGAAGGAGTATGTACGAACACATTTGAGAGAGTCCATTGTCTTTGCCGTCAGAGTCAACGTTCCCGTGAAATTTTTATCTTCAGTCGATAGCAACGGAAGTAACCGCCACTCTTTCCAGACGGTATCCGTTTTGACAACAGAAGGGGCCTTCATCTGTTTCGCATACGATTTATAATATGGTATCATGCGATTCTGTCGCTGAATTGAATCAAAAGAGGAAACCATAACATCACAAAGCCAACGGTTCCAAGGCACATTTGAAGAAGAGAGCAGTCTCAACTGAATCATGTTATTCCCCTTCAAATGAATCTTCTCATTCAAAGCATAATCAAGACTATCATAAGGAGAGAAGCAATGACTCCATAAACATGTTTCCACTCCTATGGGTTCATCTGCCGACTCTTCTCTTATCTTCCCGTAAAGAGCTACAGTCACACTATCACTTGTCTTTGGTTTTTGTATGATTCCAGAAAGTGTCACATCCGTTCCTCCCACAGGAACCCATATATCTCCGCCATATACTAATTCATCCGACGAAAACGTATCTGTCAGTAAACGATCAGGCATATATACACTCTCCTCATCCATATAAGAAAGCATCACAGGCCATTTCACCGCATCAAACGAACCATTACTCAACGAATCATCACCACACTGCAAGCGGAAATAGAGTCGATCCCCCTTTTTCAGTGTTAAAGAATCCTCATAAATACGCACTGCAGTATCACCTTTCTCAATCCGTGCAGACCATACTTCCTTCGATGCATGTTGTACAGCGACTCTGACACCATCAGCCAACTCATATTCATCAGCATTGAATCCTGCTGCAGGTTTTAACCAATTAACTGCAGAGTGAATCAGAACGCGACCATCTCTCGGAGCCTGCCATACACGAACCACATCCAACATTGGAGAATAATTCATCAGCATTGTTTGCTCTGTCTTTAATTGCGCTGTCTCATCCTCACGTCTTATAGCCGATGCGTCAAAGCGGATAGGATTCGATGTCTTTGAACTGTTTTTTGTGAACGTAGGAATACCTTTCTCCAGATGGTTGAAATAAACAATGCCATTGGAGACAATATCCGTCAGTCCATCACCATTTACATCACAGAAATAAGTTCTGGTATCCGTGTGAGTCACAGAATGTTCCACACCCAGGGAGAATACTTTTACCTTCGCCTCTATACCTGAGCAGAAATTGTTTGATTGTAGGAATAAGAAATCACTCACTGAGCCACCCACTTTCTTAGGTGCAGAGAAATGAGCCTCTCCATCTGGCTCTCTAATCTGACTACGGAAATAGATATCAGAATTTTCCTTATATACCTTATCAGGAAGTCCGTCTCCATTCAAATCGATGAAAGCGGACAAACCGTGCGTCATATCATTTGAATAACTGAAAGCACCTCCAACCGTGAAACTTGTGGAAGATTGATCCACATTAGGTCCAACTCCAGCATAGATAGCACCCCCGACAGAGACAGTAGCCGATCCGCCCAGTGCTGTCGGATGATGGAAAAGAGCACCCACGTTGTCATCTACCATAAGTATCCTATTCTCATCAGAATAGAGTCCATCACTACCACATGATAACAAATCATCATAGTAATCAAAGTGATGAAAAGTCAACGTATCACCATATTTATCCGTCTGCAGAACAGATGATAGCAGATCTTTATGGAAAGCACCCTGTTTATACTCGAAAGAATAGGTCCACAACGTTTCTCCCTTCATGCCATTTACCACCACAATACTATCCAACAAATCATGCGAAGAGGTCATGAAGCCATATCGTGCACTAGAACGACGAATCGATTTCCCTCCTTTTTTTCGATAAAACCGAATCGTAACAGCATTCATACCACAATCATTAACATTAATCTGCTTCAAATAAACTGAAGCAGAAGGAAGTCCACCGACCTCTTCTAAAACAGATTCATATTCATAGTTTGCAGTTACACCATGTGCATCCGAAACAGAAGAAAGATACCACTCGGAACAGACCTGTCTCAACTCTCCTCCATTACGAGACACTGCACCCACAAGACATGCACCTTGTCGCCCGTAATTATACTCTCTACCATCATCCGTTGTCACGATCCACACCTCATGACCCAAATCTCCTTTTCGAAGAATTTCCGAGAAATCAATATTCCTTTTAAAGAACTGTCGGACCTGTTCCCTTGGTAATTTTGAGGAAGGAGAATGCACACTCGTCATCGTCCCTTTTTCATCTTTCATACAAAGAGGCTCGCCATCTAATAAATAGCTTTCACTCTCAGAATCATTTAAATAACGAGGGACTCCCCAACGGGTATCAACAGAGATGGAAGATACTGACAAATCCCAACCTTCTCCCAACCAACCATCAGAAATATCACTATTATAGCGAAGAGACAAGTTGGGTAATATATTGAATCGTATAGGAGGCACTTGAATAGGAATGGTCACTTCAGCCGTTCCTTTTAGATTTGCCAAAGGAGGCTGCGCAACAACAATTTTATTCGTAGGAAGAGCCACCTGCATATCCGACATCATCGTCGGTGTATAACCAGTATTGGCTGGCATTTCAGGTGTTTGAATCACACCATTAATCATATCTGTAAAATGTGATGTGCGCGACACAATCACTTTACGAGTTATGTCTATAGATACTCGATCAAGTGGCACCCACAACGCCGCCACTTCATCATAGTAATAGGTACGTATATCCTCCTCTGTATATCCTGCAGGTAATTTCAACGGATCATATGGTAGTATGATTTCAGCTCCCTTATCTTTAAAATGTTCTCCATGAGGAAGGAATCGGAACGCTGAAGAACCAGCCGTCACATTCACCATGCCAGAAGGAAGAATTCTTACTTCTCCGCTTTTTAACTTTCGTATGGAGAATTCCGTCGTCTGAGACAACACCCTCTCAGCCACTCGGAAAACCACCTCATCAAGAACCAAAGAATCTTTTTGATAAGCTATAAATGATTTCTTTACCTCTGACACATCAACATTCGACTTCCCCTGCTCCGCATGATAAACATACGAATCTGTTGCTTTTACAGTCAAAGCAGAACATAACATGACAAATATGAATATAAGTATTCTCATCTAACTACCAGTTTTTCTGTATATTCACGATCATACGTCATCACCTTCAAAAGGTATATTCCCTCTCTAGATGCAGTGAGCAGTATTGGTGTGTGATCACTCTTTTCCACTAAATCTATCAGTTGTCCCAATGGATTATACAATGCAACCGACACCCGTCCTTTCACCTCCGTATCAACTTTTATAAAAATATTGCGGCCTCCCATCATCGTTACCGATACCCACGGCGCCTCTACTTCCGAGAATGCCTTATCATTCTTCACATCTTTCAGATTATCAACCACTACAGGACGGACAAAATAAGGTTCTCCATACACACTGTCTTTATTACCAATAGCACCTTCCAAACCAATCTCTACGCGCCTTGAAAACGAATCTTCAAAACATTTAGACGATAAAACACTTGTTCCATTCTGCTGTGTGACATCCTCACAATGCTGATACAAGGTTATGCGATATCTACCAGCTCTTAATGAATCCAATAGATAGTGGCGTTCTTTGAAACAACCATGAGACAAAGTGTCGCCAGTTGCTATATCCATCACACTATCTGCCAAAAGCACATATTCATAGTTGGAATTTCCTGTCACCATATCAATTATTATCTGACCATCACCTGCACGTTTATCTCGTACATAATGTTCCGAACGAGGATAGAAATTAGCCAAGACACCATCATAAAAACCAAAGGAGAACTGATCTATTCCATTCCCATCCTCATCAAATACAAAGTTTCTAAATATCAACTTTCCTCTTTCTATGTCTATTGAATCGATTGGGACCAAACGCAAATCAGCATTATTAAAATCTCCATTCCCTTGAGGGTTAATCAACAAGACAGCTCTTGAGCTATCACGTCCTGTTGCCTCCGTCCACTTTGCCAATCGATACGACATCTCCAACCAATTTCCGCCCTTCTGATCTTTCAATGAATCAGCAAAATTCGTTTGCACCAACCATGACCGCCCTGTTATCTGCCACAATTGATTCGTCTCTGACTTCTCCGTTGACAAAGATCCATTGTCATCTGCCCATATTGTAAAGTTTCCTTCCTTCATCAAGGAAAGAGAATCACGACCTATTGACAAAAGACGCATAGATGACGTTTGAAACAGATGAGAATCAGATTGTGACGACGAATATAAATACGAGCTTCTATCCTCACTCTCCTCCGAAGTTACCGATTGTTGCTGTACAAAAGCATTCTCCGCACTCACACCCATTCCTGTTATACGATAGGGAAACCCTTCAGCAGATGCTATATCCCACAACAGATTACCATCCATATCCACATACGATTGCTGTAAGGACAAACCATATTTCAATGCCAAGAGAGACTCTACCTGACGACACTGCATCGGAGAAAGAATACGACGGAACATGATACATTCTGGAAAATAACCAGCAAAAGGAACTAACGTATCATTCTTTAACGCGTTCAATCTATTTCTTCCCAATACGATTTGAGAATGTCCATCCCCCCAAGAATGAGCAGATTGAGCAGAAGAACGCATGAAAGAAAACAATCCAATAGGTTTTTCTTTCGATAATGAAGTTATCTGATGAGGATCATATATTACTGTATCAGAACCACATACATACCTGTTTGACGTTAATAAGACAGTATCCCGTGTCAGAAGAGACAAATAAGGATACTCTTTCCCATATAACAAAGTATCTGGAACAACAACAGCAAAGATTGACATCTGTCGAAACTCTTCTCTCTCAATCACAGATGAGAGATTCACCGTCTCCGAGACCTGTAGAGCCGGATTAAAATTAAAAATCTGTCTGTCAGAAAAATATTCCTTATCATTGTTCTTCAAAATGGCTGAATCACCTGAGACATCCCGCCAATGACAGGATGAAAAATCTTCTTCCGACATCCACCATGCAGCAGCTTCATAAAGAGAAAACGAATCACCCGCCTCCATTTTTAAAGAGGACAGCAACACCCCAATTGTAATAAAACAAAACCTTATTATTTTCATACAATCATCATTACAAAAAAAATCATATTTTAGCAGAAACGTTCATACATCCAACTATTAAACTACAAAAAACGTGCCAAACAGCATAAAAAAGCATAAAATTTCCCTAAATTAACCATAAAATGAGTACAACAAATCTCTAGGTTGAATTAATCACAAAACGAAGAAATCACTTCCCCGTCACAATATGTTTCAATGCATTCAATTTGTTTAATGCTTGAATTGGAGTCAAGTTATCTACATCTAAATCGAGTATCTCGTTTCTTACTTGCGACAAGACTGGATCATCCAATTGGAAGAAACTAAGTTGCAAACCATCCTTATTCTCTTTCTTCAAGGCTTTCTTTTTACCTACACCCCGACTCTCTGTCTCTGTAACACTTGAATTGTTTGTTTCCAATTGCGCTAGTATCTCATTGGCACGATTCACCACATTACTTGGCAGTCCCGCAAGCTTCGCCACATGAATACCAAAGCTATGTTCACTTCCGCCTGGCACCAACTTACGCATGAAGATAACCTTGCCATCAACTTCTTTTACCGATACATTAAAGTTCTTTATTCTCGGGAATTGTTTTTCCATCTCATTCAACTCATGATAATGAGTCGCAAACAACGTCTTAGCTTTTGCTTTCGGATTCTCATGAATATACTCTACAATAGCCCATGCTATTGATATACCGTCATATGTACTAGTGCCTCGTCCTAACTCATCAAACAAAACTAAACTACGTTGTGATAAATTATTGATAATACCCGCTGCCTCATTCATCTCCACCATGAACGTTGATTCGCCCATTGAGATATTATCTGAAGCTCCTACCCTCGTGAAAATTTTATCCACCACACCAATAGAAGCCGAATCAGCAGGCACGAAACATCCGATTTGAGCCATCAACACAATCAAAGCCGTCTGCCTTAGCAAGGCAGATTTACCTGCCATGTTAGGTCCTGTAATCATCATGATCTGCTGTCCGTTACTGTCCAAATACAAATCATTCGCTATATAACTCTCTCCAATAGGCAGTTGCTTCTCTATCACAGGATGCCTACCTTGTTTGATATCAATGATCTCAGAGTCATTGATTATCGGACGAACATATTTATTTTCTTCTGATATACGAGCGAAAGACATCAATGTATCCAACTGAGCTATCAGGTTAGAATTCACCTGTATCGCAGGTATATACTCCGTCAATTCCAAGATCAAGTCATTATACAACTGTTGCTCCAGAACCAAGATCTTCTCTTCCGCACCCAAGATCTTCTCTTCATACTCCTTCAACTCCTGAGTAATATAACGCTCTGCGGAAGTCAATGTTTGTTTTCGGATCCAATCCGAAGGTACTTTATCTTTATGCGTATTGCGGACCTCTATATAATAACCAAATACATTATTATAGCTAATCTTCAGACTTGGGATACCCGTGAGATCTGACTCTCTTTGCTGAATCTGCAACAAGTAATCCTTGCCAGAATAAGCTATTTTCCGCAGTTCATCCAGCTCTTCGCTCACCCCAGAGGCAATGACACCACCTTTATTCAATAATGTAGGAGGATCTGGATTAATATTTTTATCTATCTTTTCACAGATGTTAGGACAAGGATTAAGTTGCTCTCCAATACGTTTTAATCCTTCATTATCTGATAGGAGGCACACCTCCTTTATCGGTGTAATCGCAGTTAAAGCATTCTTCAACTGAACAACCTCCCGAGGAGAGATTCTTCCCACAGCAACCTTAGAAATCAATCGTTCCAAATCTCCTATCATACTCAACTGAGTCATAAGAGTCTCTTTTATTTCTAAATCTCTGAAGAAAGACTCTACCATATTCAACCGTTCATTGATAGGTTTCACATCTTTCAGAGGGAAAGCAATCCATCTCTTTAACAACCGAGCCCCCATAGGCGTAATTGTCTTATCTATGATGTCTGCTAATGTTTTACCATCCTCATGCATTGTTCCGTATAATTCCAAGTTACGGATAGTAAAACGATCCAACCACACATAACGATCCTCTTCTATTCGGGACAAATGAGTGATATGCCCAATCTGTGTATGTTGAGTCAGATCCAAGTAGTATAGAATGGCTCCTGAAGCGATAATACCCAAAGTCAGATCCTGCACACCAAAGCCCTTCAAACTTTTAGTCTCGAAGTGTTTCAACAGACGGTCGGTGGCTGATTCTATCGTATAGACCCAGTCTTCCAATTCAAATGTGAAATACTTCGAATTGAAATGTTCCTCAAACTCTGCTCTCTTACTTCTTTCAAACAGCACCTCTTTGGGCGACATACTATTCAACAGCTTGTCTATATAATCGAAACTGCCTTCCGCAGTCAAGAACTCTCCAGTTGAAATATCCAAGAATGCCACACCTGCAGCCTTTTTCGTAAGGTGCACACTTGCAAGGAAGTTATTTTCTTTGTAGTTAAGAATCGTATCATTGATGGAGACTCCTGGCGTAACCAACTCTGTGATACCTCGCTTGACCAACTTTTTAGTCAGTTTGGGATCCTCCAACTGATCACAGATAGCCACACGTTTCCCTGCACGCACCAACTTAGGCAGATATGTATCCAAAGCATGATGAGGGAAGCCAGCTAATTCAACAGACTGAGCAGAACCATTAGCACGGCGAGTTAGTGTAATCCCTAAGATCTCAGATGCCGTAATCGCATCCTCCAAAAAAGTTTCATAAAAATCACCCACTCTAAACAATAGTACAGCATCCGGATGTTTTTTCTTAATCTCAAAATACTGCTTCATCAAAGGTGTTTCTACCACACTAGCCATGATATGATCCTTTATATTATAACATTATAAAAAATTAGGAGAGGCATACATCTTAACGTCCTCCGCAGTAATCGTATTTCCACAAAGAATAATAACACGCTCTACTACATTCCGTAGTTCTCGAACATTACCACTCCATGTGAATTTTTTTAATTCTTCAATTGCTTTCGCATCAAATTTCTTTAACTGAATACCTTGTTCCTCACAGATGACAGCACAGAAATGTTCTACTAAAAGAGGGATATCTTCTAATCTGTCTCTCAACGGAGGCACATGAACTGGAATGACACTCAGACGATGGTATAAATCTTCTCTGAATGTACCATTCTCTATCTCTTTCTTTAAATCTTTATTTGTAGCAGCAAAAACACGTACATCAACCTTTATGTTCTTATCACTGCCCACACGTGTTAATTCTTTTTCTTGAAGGACGCGCAACACTTTGGTTTGTGCTGGGAGACTCATATCGCCCACCTCATCCAAGAAGATGGTTCCACCATCTGCCTGTTCAAACTTTCCTATACGCTGTTTTATGGCTGATGTGAACGCACCCTTTTCATGTCCGAATAGTTCACTCTCAATCAACTCAGAAGGAATAGCGGCACAGTTCACTTCCACAAAAGGAGCCGTCGAGCGATTACTCAATTCATATAACATACGAGCCACCACCTCTTTTCCTGTACCATTTTCACCTGTGATCAATACACGTGCATCTGTAGGAGCTACTCGTTCAATCACATCTCGCAGATGTTGCATTGAGGCAGAATTTCCAACCATCTTCATCTGACGAGCAACCTTCTTTTTCAAAACTTTTGTTTCCTGAACCAATGATTTATGATCCAACGCATTCTTCACACAAACCAACAACCGATTCAGATCCAATGGCTTCTCAATAAAATCAAATGCTCCTTTTTTTATGCATTCTACTGCAGTATCAACAGAACCATGTCCGGATATCATCACAATGGTCTGGTCAGGCATCTCCTCTTTTATCTTCGATAACACCTCTACCCCATCCATCTGAGGCATCTTGATATCACAGAAAACCAGATCATATTTCACTGATTTCATCATATCCAGACCTTTAATACCATCCTCCGCACACTCAATGACATACCCTTCAAATTCAAGTACATCCTTCAATGCGTTTCTGATACTTCTTTCATCATCTATAATTAAAATTTTTGCCATCTCAATTCGTATTGCTAGTTTTCATAATTCCGCTCCACCCCACTATTTTTTCCCAAGAGTACTGAACGGATACTTCGTATTCACTACAGATTGCAACATCACCTTCACATACCCCACTTTAATCTTAGCCTCAATATATAGGGGAACATGATTATCGTCATCAGAGACATAAATAGCCATGTCATCTTCATTCTTGAACAGGTCTCCCGTAATCAACTTCGGTGTGAATTTCAAGGCATTATAACGAGACTTGTTTCTCAACTTAATCTCTTCCTTCCCTTTGTATGTCAAACCTAGATTATACACTGTATCATCATACAACATGTTGAATGGGAAGAAATCACCCTTTTTAACCTGCTGCATATCCAAACTGCGGAAACGATAACAAGTGGTTAACAAATCAAAAACAGACTTGTCAATCTTCAAAGAGTCCGATATCAGATTGCCTCTACGATTAATGTCCCAATACACCATAGCTGGATAATCCTTGGCGAAATCGAAATGATACCGTTTATCACAGAAATAAGAATCCTCATGCTTTACCTCACGATAATAAAAAGGCATCAATTCATCCTTTGAGACTGTAACAGAAAAAGTATCACGTACTGTATAAAAATGGTCAAATGATTTGATGGTGTAACCGACCAACTTCAATAGATACTGAGGCTTTCCGTTTTCCGTCTTTTCTTCTACAGAAAACCGCACATCTCCTGCATGTATCCACACAAATCCCCAGTTATAATAGATATTATACATGGCGACCTCTCCTGCTTTAAAAGCAGGACCATCCTTACGCATCACCTGCGCATTCAATGTATAACAGAACATTGAAAGAAGGACTATAATCAATACGGACACTCTCTTCATACGCTATTTTATTAATCAGGATGAACCTTTGTAAACAAACGACTCCAACGTACAGCCTTATATATAGGTTGATCTTCATCTAAAGACATCCATATAATTATTGGCTTTCCTACAATGTGATCTTCAGGCACAAAACCCCAGAATCGAGAATCAGCTGAATTATGTCGATTATCACCCATCATCCAGTAATAATCCATTTTGAAAGTATAGGTAGTCGTTGCCTGACCATTAATATAGATAACATTCTCCTTTACTTCTAACTGGTTTCTCTCGTAATTGCGAATAATCTGCTCATACAACGGCAAATTCTCTTTTGTCAGTGTCACCGTTGCACCTGCTTTCGGAATCCAGATAGGTCCGTAGTCATCTCTTGTCCAGCCATCTTCTCTGTTCAATGGGAAGGTCTTACCACTCATCATCGAAGGCTCACGTTTAATTGAGATCACATACGATTTGGTTTTTAGCTTATAATAAGAATCCTGTGTCAACGGTAAATGATACACATAATTCATATTACCTGTAGAATCAACATAGCCCAATTGAGCTAAGACTCGTGCGCCATAAGGCTCCGAATTATATATCAATCGGTCTGCTTTCCGTATATTCAAAGATTCTAACAACTTATCATCCAACAGTTTCTTGGTTTCAACAAAATAATTGTATTGTAACCCTGCAATATCTTCCGCAGGCTTTCCATCTATGTGTACCAATCCATCAACAATGGAGAGTGTATCACCTGGCAAAGCCACACAACGCTTCACATAGTTTTCACGACGATCAACAGGACGGACAACGATCTCACCAAACTTCTCTGGATTGTTCCATACGTAATCTCTTCCAAACTCATGAACCAATGTGTAATAATCAGGATTCTGAACCTTTAATGGAACCGTATCTCCTGCAGGGAAATTAAACACAACGATATCATTACGTTGCACACTTCCAAGTCCCTTTAATCGTTTATATTCCCACTGAGGTTTATCTATATATGACTTGCAATTCAACAATGGAAGCGTATGCTGTGCCAAAGGGAAAGACAATGGTGTCATCGGCTCGCGTGGCCCATAGCTCACCTTACTAACAAACAAGAAGTCACCCACCAATAAGGTCTTCTCCAATGAAGGAGAAGGGATCTTATAATTCTGGAAAAGGAATGGATTGATCAAATAGACAGCAGCCAAAGCAAATGCAATAGCATCTACCCAATCGGCGGCCTTCTCCCATTTAGTACCTTTAAAATGATCTTTCCAGTTCCAGTGGACATACTTCGTTATGTATAGATCAAAAACAACAGGTAAAAAGAGCAATACCCACCAAGCACCTGTCCATAAGAAGGCCAATACAATCAATACGGCAAATAATATAAATTTCACCCAATGTTTGATACCCTCTCGGCTAATTCGCTCTCTGAAAGATTTACCTTTTAAATTTTGATAGCTATCCTTTGCTTCCTTGTCTTTTGCCATAAATTTCGTTATTATAATTTATTTTAAGAAGTCAAACATATCTGACATACCTAATAGACCTTTCTTGTCAGCTGCGAATTCTGCTGCCACAACAGCGCCCAACGCAAAACCTTCACGACTCTTCGCATCATGTGTAATAGATATGGAATCAACATCCGACTCATAACGAATAGTATGAATTCCTGGCACTTCACCTTCACGAATAGATTTGATCGCTAAATCAGACGGTGTCTTTTCCACCTCTTTTGTCCACGCTGTTTTTCTATCCAAGTTCTTCAACACACCCTCTGCCAACGTAATTGCCGTTCCACTTGGAGCATCCAATTTATGAACATGATGCACCTCTGTCATCTCTACATTATAGTTGTCAAAACGGTTCATCAACTTTGCCAGATAATTATTGACTGCCATAAAGATGTTGACACCGATACTGAAATTAGAAGAAACAAACAATGTATGATTTCCTCTCTCCAGTTCATCCTTCACCTCTTCAACATTCCATCCTGTTGTACCTACAACCACAGGAACATTTGCCTTAAAACATTTACGAATATTCGTAATAGCTGTATCCGGACGAGTGAACTCAATGGCAACATCCGCACTCTTAAATGCATCAGATTCGAAATCTGATAGATTGTCTATATCAATAATCGATACTATTTCATGTCCACGACTCTTCGCAATACGTTCAATGATTTTACCCATTTTCCCGTAACCAATCAAAGCAACTTTCATCTTTTTTCTTTTTTTATTCTAAAATTACAACTCATTATATGGGATGTTATATGTATCACTCTCATTCAAATCACCTCTGCTGATACCTTTTCTCAACCATTTTGAACGTTGTGCAGAAGTTCCATGGTTAAATGATTCTGGAATCGTATATCCATATGCTTGCTTTTGAAGATAATCATCTCCAATTCTTGCAGCGATAGCTAAACCTTCCTCTATATCACCATCCTCCAAGGAGTTGAACATCTTGTTATCATGAAAAGCCCAACATCCTGCAAAGAAATCAGCCTGTAATTCCAATCGAACACTCCATTGATTAGACTCTTTCTCTGATGAGCGACTCATTCTCTGATGAACTTGAGATAAGATACCCAATTCATTTTGAACGTGATGACCAACTTCATGAGCAATCACATAGGCATAAGCAAAATCACCCGCTGTGCCAAATTGTTTTCTCATCGTAGTGAAAAACTCCAAATCAATATAGACTGATTGATCGGCAGAACAATAAAATGGTCCTGATGAAGTAGATGCATTACCACATCCTGAAGAAACACTACCATGGAACAATACAAGTCTTGGTGCATGATAGGTTCTACCCATTTTCTTAAACTGGTCAGTCCAAACATCCTCTGTTCCAGCTAATATCTGCTTTGCAAATGTAGCCAACTCTTCCTCCTCTTGTGTCGGAGTATAAGCTTCACCACCTGATGTTACGGTCTCTGTAGCAGCATTTTCTACAACAGCATTAATCACTTGACCCATATCTCCACCTGATGTAAAATAGGCCATTACGGCTATCAACAACATACCGCCAAGGCCTAAACCAGCCTTCGTTGCTGTCCCTCTTGATCTTCTATCGTCCACATTGGAACTTTCACGTCTTCCTGTTAATTTCATATTATTCTATGTTTTTGTTATTCATTAAATTTTTTAACTAACTAAAAAAGAATATTATGCAATATTCGCATTTTTTATTGTTATTGCCAAAAGAATAAGGGAAGAATTACTAACAATAGTCAAAGTGAGATAGGCTGATTCTCACAACTAAATCCTCTTTTTCAGCTTGCAGATTAACGCAAAACAACGAAGGAGAGACACCCTGACGATATCTCTCCTTCTTCATTATTTTATTCTTTTTTTTACTTAATCAAGCACTTTCCTGTCATCTCAGCTGGTTGTGCAATGCCTAATATATGCAAGATAGAAGGTGCAACATCAGCTAGTTTACCAGCCTCAACCTTTGCATCTTTCTTATCACTTACATATACAAATGGAACTGGATTCAATGAATGAGCAGTATTTGGCGTACCGTCTGCATTTATAGCATTATCACAGTTTCCATGGTCTGCTATGATGATCACATCATATCCATTTGCTTTACATGCCTCAACAGTATCTTTCACACAATTATCAATAGCTACTACTGCTTTTTCAATTGCTGAATAAATTCCTGTATGGCCGACCATATCACCATTAGCATAGTTGACAACGATCCACTCATATTTCTTTGTACCGATAGCCTCAACCAATTTATCTTTTACTTCGTAAGCACTCATCTCTGGCTTCAAATCGTATGTAGCTACTTTAGGAGATGGAACCAAGATACGATCTTCATTCTCGTAAGGCTCTTCTCTACCTCCGTTGAAGAAGAATGTTACGTGTGCATATTTCTCTGTTTCTGCGATATGCAACTGCTTCATGCCTGACTTAGAAACAACTTCTCCTAATGTGTTCATCACATTCTCTTTATTGAATAAGATATGAACACCTGTGAATGAAGAATCGTATGGAGTCATGCAATAGTATTGCAAATCCTTAATCGTCTTCATACCTGCTTCTGGCATATCCTTTTGAGTCAAGACAACAGTCAACTCCTTCGCACGGTCATTACGGTAGTTGAAGAAGATAACAACATCACCTTCTTGGATTGTTCCGACAGGTTTGCCATTTTCAACTCTTGCAATAGGTTTAACAAACTCATCTGTCACACCATCTGCATAAGACTCTTCCATCGCCTTCACCATATCTGTAGCAGGTTTACCCTTACCTTCAATCAGCAAGTCGTAAGCCTCCTTGATACGCTCCCAACGTTTATCACGATCCATAGCATAGAAACGACCGATAATAGAAGCAATCTTACCTGTATTTTTAGCTAACTGAGCCTCCAATTGTTCAATGAAACCTTTACCACTCTTAGGGTCAGTATCACGTCCGTCCATGAAACAGTGAACAAATGTTTTGTCCAATCCATATGCCTTAGAGATCTCAATCAATTTGAACAAATGATCCAAAGAAGAGTGAACACCACCATTGGATACCAAACCCATGAAATGGATCTGTTTTCCTTTTTCCTTAGCGTATGAAAACGCACTCTTAACCTCAGGATTCTCCAAGATTGTATTTTCGCGACATGCTATATTGATCTTTACCAAATCTTGATAAACAATACGACCTGCACCGATATTCAAATGGCCTACCTCTGAATTACCCATCTGTCCATCTGGTAATCCAACGAACTCACCAGAGGCCTGCAACTGTGAATAAGGATAATTTTTCAACAAAGAATCCCAATAAGGAGTAGGTGTTGATGAAATTGCATCTGATTTTGTTTTGTCTCCAAATCCCCAACCATCGAGGATCATTAATAATACTTTCTTATTCATTTTATTTTATTTTTATTATTATTTCCTGTTTAGTTTAATTTTCCGTCACACATTCTTCATACTCGGAATCCTCTGCCAATGTTTTAAATTTCCGCATACGGACAGCACCTTCTTCCGACTGTACCACATCATAATTCTCTTCAGAGACGCTACTTCTTCTTTCCTTCGTTCCGGAACCTCCCCTGAATATAGAAAAGAAGCCTCTCAAGAATCTTCCAACAATTGAGAACACAAAGACGACAATTGCCAAAAGAATTACCAATATGAATAGTATTAAGCTTCCCACCGTTATTTTAAATTATGGCATTATCTCATTATAAGGCAACCTGCCTTAATACACTCTCTTAGCTATCTCTTTGATACTTCTTGCCGTGGACATAGAATAATAATGGATGCTTGGCACCCCATTAGCAATCAACTCTTTTGATTGCATCGTACACCACTCTATACCCACCTGACGAGCATCTTCATCACTTTTACATTTCCGCAACTCCGTAACAAGTTCTTCTGGCATATCCAAATGAAATGTTTTAGGTAAACTTGTCAACTGTTTCAATGCGGTAATAGGTTTTACGCCTGGAATAATTGGAACCGTAATTCCTTCTTTTCGACATCTTTCAACAAAGGAGAAATATTTCTTGTTGTCAAAAAACATTTGTGTCACCACATATTCCGCACCAGATTCAATTTTCTTCTTCAACCAATATATATCAGATTCTACATTAGGAGCCTCCTCATGTTTCTCTGGATATCCAGCGACACCGTAAGAGAAGAAATTGGTACGAACATGTTTCTGTTTCGTTCCATCGATAAAATAACCTTCATTAAATCGATTGATCTGTTCCTGCAACTCTGATGCATGTGCATATCCTTCATCACTAGGCATAAAAGCATTCTCATGTTTTGCTTTATCTCCACGCAGCAACAACAAATCATAGATTCCAAGGAAATCTAAATCAATCAACACATATTCAGTATCTTCACGAGAGAATCCGCTACACAAAATATGAGGGACAACATCAATATTGTATTTGTTTTTTATTGCCGCCGCCACAGCAACTGTACCTGGGCGCTGACGTACTCGTTCGCACTGATACAATCCATTTTCCAATGTCCGATATATTAACTGACTACGGTGAGTTGTTATATCAATATATTTAGGGTCAAACTCTATCAGTTCATCTATAGTTTGATAAATGGCTTCGATACCATTCCCCTTCAATGGCGGTAAAATTTCAAATGAAAAAGCTGTTTTTTTACTATTTAAGATTAAATCCCTTACACTCATAACTCACAAGTCAATTATCATTTATACTAAGCTCTTGTTCCTCAGGCGAATGAGAAAGACATTCTAGAAGCATACCGTTTTCACAATTGAAAACTCTTCCTTTTATGAGTTCTGTCCATTTCAAATTATGTGTGGACATGATCACCGCTGTTCCCTCCTGAGATATTTTATAAAATAGATTCATCAAATCTTCTCCTGTCTGAGGGTCTAAATTACCTGTTGGTTCATCTGCCAAAAGTATTTTAGGATGGTTCAACAAAGCTCTTGCTATAACGATTCTTTGTTGTTCTCCTCCTGATAACTCATGAGGCATACGATAACCCTTCCTACTCATTCCCACATATTTGAGAACCTCTTCCACTCGATCAGGTATTTCTTTCTTTGAACACTGCTGAGTTGCTTTTAATACAAAAATAAGATTCTGTTCCACTGTACGATCGGGCAACAACTGGAAGTCTTGGAACACAATACCCATTTGACGACGCAAATAAGGTATGTGACGATTCTTTATTTTACATAAATCATAATCCAACACTCTCGCTTCTCCAGATTCAATTGGGACCTCGCAATAAAGCGATTTCAAGAATGTACTCTTTCCACTTCCCACTTTTCCTAACAAGAATATAAAATCCTTAGGTTCCACTGAAAGGGAAATATTCTTTAATACCGTCTGCTCCTGACGTATTATTGAAACATTCTTATATTCGATTAAAGACATATTAATTGGTTTTATTTATTTTCTTCTCCCCAACACGTATCCGTACCTGTATGGCATACAGGTCCGACTGGATGTACCTTAATCAGCAGGGTATCTTTATCGCAATCAACTTTTATTGATACGACATTCAAGAAATTCCCACTGGTCTCTCCCTTAGTCCACAAACGTTGTTTCGTCCGACTAAAAAAAGTTACTTTCCCTGTCTCCACCGTTTTCTTGTATGCATCTTCATTCATAAATCCCAACATCAACACCACTCTCGTGTCTGCATCCTGAATGATAGCAGGTACCAAACCATCCATTTTATCGAAATCCAAATCCATAATGATTATCTATTTTTCTGTTTGCGAAGTTACAAAATTTACGACAAAAAGCGGGATAAATCATTCATTTTTATTCTTCCTTCATAAATGGCTTTCCCTGTTATTACAGCTGGCACATTTGCTTTTTCCAAATTTTCTATATCCTCCATCGAACTCACTCCTCCACTGGCAATCAGATACAGATCTGGATGTTCTGTCAATATCTTCTCGTATAACGCTATAGAAGGTCCTTTCAACATTCCGTCCTTACTAATGTCGGTACAGATTACTTTATCAACACCTTCTTCCACAAATTTGGTCACAAACGGCATCAGATCTAACTGCGTGGTCTCAATCCATCCTCCAACAGCAATCTTTTCATCCTTGACATCGGCACCCAATATTATCTTATCTGCACCAAACTTGTTCAACCATGACAAAAAAACTGCAGGTTCTTTTGCTGCTATACTTCCTCCCGTCACCATTGAAGCACCTGAATTAAATGCTATGGATAAATCCTCATCACTTTTTAGTCCGCCCCCGAAATCAATGATTAAAGAGGTCTTCGTTGCAATCTCTTCTAATACTTTATAATTGACGATATGCTTTGCCTTTGCACCATCTAAATCGACTAAATGCAAACGACGAATTCCTACCGATTCAAACATCTTCGCCACTTCAAGTGGATTCTCATTATACACTTTCTTCTGAGCATAATCACCTTGAGAAAGTCTCACGCACTTTCCCTCAATAATATCGATTGCAGGAATTATTTCTATCATACTTCAACTGATAATTTATTATAGTTATTACTTTTTCTTTTCAATTACTATCATGTGCATTAAGAAACGCCGCACATGTGGCCTCATCAAACGTAGCATTACTCATCTTAGCTTTCACCTCTCCATGCTGCATAAACAAGATCAATGGCACGTTATACTCTGTCACTGGCATCATTTTTATAGGCGACATGAAAAAATGGTTTTGCTGCTCTACTCTTGTTTCTTCTATGAACCGTTGTAATCCAGCGTCATCTCCCCACACTACCCATTGGATAGTCGGTTGGACAGTCGCTCTTTTCAAACAAACCTCCAACTTACGCATGGCCATCTTACAGTGTTTACATTTCACGCTGAAAAAACAGAGCACCACCTTATCCTCCTCATCCAACGTCTTCAATTCAGAATATTCATCTTGGAGTTTAAGATACGCCTGTTCATTAAATTTTGTTTCTTTGTATTGCCCAAGTCCTACCGGTAATTGGATGAACGCAAAGACAAACGAAGCGATTAGCACTATAGTGATTATGAGTCTGTCTCTTTTGATCTGAAACGGTTTGCACTTTGATCCAAACAACAGCAAGAGTAACAACCATGCATTCTTCAGCAACGACTGAAGGGGTGTAAGACTGAACGTCTCACCCATACAATGACAGTTACCATCATCCCCCACATACAATAAGTAGAAAAGGAAAATAGAGAAAAGAGTTATCATGAAATAACATAGATAATCTACCCACTTCTTCCCTATAGTTGTAATCAGGAGAATACCCAATGAAGCCTCTGCAAACAGCAAAAACCGAGATAAATAAGAAGATAATTTCAGGCTGAAAAATCCGAAAGAAAACACATACGATTCAAAAGACTCAATAGAAATGAATTTCAGAATCGCAGACAAGAGAAACAAAGCCCCTACTAAACAACGAGATGTATAATAGAACCTATCTGATATCTCCTCTGTCATGTTCTCTTATTTTGACTTACAACTCACGGACGAGTCATCTTCCAAATCAGAACAAGAACCTTCATAATCATAATGATCGAAAACTGTAGTTTGGGATGAACCTTCCACTTTACACTCACAATCATTTAAGGTCGTGCATCCGCTCATAACACAGAACATATATGCACAAAAGAAAATTATTTTTTTCATTGTTAAATTTCTAAAATTCATGCAAATATACATATAATTTTTTATCTCTCACACATTTCTCATTGTTTCTATCTAGTTGAACCACGGGAATACAACTCCCGTGGCACCTATATGAGAAATATTACATGAAGAGTCTCGTAACTTCACACACTATTTAATCATCAACTTCTGTACATAACTTTGATTCTTCGTATCAATTCGAAGAATATAACATCCTTGTTGTATATTACTTACATTCAATTCACAATTATCCATGAGAGGGTATATCTTTTTCAACTCTCTTCCGGCTTGATCCATTAAGGTAACAGCCATTAATTCACCTACTCTAGAGTTGATCATCACATATTCTTCCGCAGGATTTGGAGAGACATAGATTGGATCCGACCATGTGGTAGCACCAGTCAACTCAACCAACCCTTGTGATGTTAAAGTCAATTTCAGATTCTCCTCTGGATGCAATTTTAAAATCTTATCTGTCAACTTATTGGTTGAACCATAACCAACTGCGTTAACAAGGAATGTCATATCCGAACTCTGACCATTGTATTGATGCACCTCAACGGCCAACACATTTTCTCCCTCCACGAAATCAGATGCTTTCAATACAAATGTTGACACTACATCATCCAAGTAACTTGGTGTTTCTGTCGAGTACGAAACGCTACCTGAAGGCATATTTTCACGCATCAGTTCCTTACCGTTCAAATAAACCACTGCTCCATCATCAAAGACAATCGTCACTTTTGCTGAATCTAACATCGACGATTTATCATACGTAAACTTTGTACGGAAATAAGCTGTCAAATACTTGTTCGATGTGCTGTCGCCAAAATTCAACTTGACATCATATGTTCTCTTGTTTGATGTATCATATCCAAAACGGCCCTTCCCTTTTTTCCATGCAGAGTCATCAAACGCCACAGTATTCCAATTCTCTGGTGCTGCAATACTATCATAGAAATAGCACCAATAAGTAGATGAATTCATCCAATCGTAGCTATATGGAACTGCCTTTGAAATCGTCCATGAGACAAAATTCTTATCATCAATCAATGGTTCAATAACCACCTCTGCATCTTTTCGAACCTGACATGTAGTTGGATTGACTCTTGTCTTCACGCCATTTACCAAGAACCTAGTGTATTTATAAGACTGGTCGTATAGCGTGATTTGTAAATTGTTTGCCAACACCAATGAATCGCAATTTAAGCCACCATTGCTAGCTGCTGGCGTCGCCTCCATACTATAGCCATCACTACATACAGCAAAAGTAGTGAATGAAGACTGACCGTCTTTTGTTCTTCCGTATGAGTTGTTTTCACCTACAGAAGGTACGGCTATCTTATCTATCTTTATGATTGAATCTCTCACCACCTTGCTCAATACGATTGTCTCTCCTTCCGTATCAGACAATTTAAAGCCGAGGTGCATTGGACCATAATTAGATTTATCATCAGCCCATAACAGCACATATCCTTTCGCTGGAATTATACTTGACGTATAACCGCTTGCGATCTGATGCTTCAATGGATTCGTTGGATCATCAGAGATATAATATCCTGCAATATCAACATCTACATTTCCTGCATTATACAACTCAATCCAATCGGGTTTGCTGTCTGTGCCAGGATCTTTCAATATCGTATTTTTCGAACAAACCTCGTTGATGAAGATAGCTGGTTTATCATACGAATCCTCCTCTATCTTCAATACCACTTCCGTCGCACTCTTCATCGTTAGCTGAATCGTTGATGTCGTGTATGTTGTATCCCCCACAACCCACTTCTTCACTTTATATCCATCTGGAAGTGTCACACCTAAATCAACCGTCATGTTCTTCAAACAATTAAGTGAAAAACTATTTTTCCCTAGATTTACTCCATTCAATATAAATCCAGCTTTTGAATTCTCACAAGAAAGAGTCAATTTCACCTTCGTCGTGGACAAATCGTATAAGTCAGCCAATTGCTCATATACGACATCCACTCTATCTTTAGCAAAATTCAACATACTCGTTTCATTCGCCAAATTGCTACCATTATATTTTGCACAATATTCTCCTTGTGCCATGTTGACAATCGATTTCCACTTGCTCTCAACATTATCGTAGCTCAAAGAATTTGCTAAATGAATAAGTGATTTCGTCAAATACATTTGTTTGAACTTTTCATTCTGCATCAAGCTATAGAACAAGATGGTTTTCCATCGATATGCATCATCGATCTGATTGGTACTTGGATTTCCATTACCCCAGTTCACTTCACTACCCGTTCCCATACACCACTTTATCATATTCAGATTCTTGTTACAATAGTTAGGGCCCCAATCTTCATACAATCCGAAACCGAAATCAGTATCAAACAGAATGCAACGGAACTTTCCATTCGCACGATGTCTCCACATCTTATAATTATTACCCGGCCAATCTGTATTGACGATAAACTGTTCGAAAATGATATAATTTAAATATTCGTCCAAATCCAAGTAGTCATTCATTCTTGCAACGAAATAATCTTTGTCATAGTTTTTCTTGGCAAAATCAATCATCTGATTATAAGCCGTCAAGTCACCCGTCGTTGCTTCAATACCATCTTGAGTTATCTCGATAACATCTATCTCATCCTCCTCATATCCATAGTTGGAATAGACATAGCTCTTATTGGTTCGTTCTCTCAAGCCCATCAAGCCTTTATACTTACCATTCAGATAATATCCAACAGGTTGATATGCCTGATAATCTATATTTCCCATGCTTCTTGCAATATTCTGCATAAAGCCATCTCTCACTCTGATTTTTCCCTCAGGATAAGCATTTCCACCATTACGGAGCTGAAAACTATTATATACATTCCCTTGTTTCTCCTTGTCATTAAATGGATTTATGGAGAATAACTCGGCTCCTTGTTTTTTCCCTGTGGACATCTTCAATGATTTCACAGTATAATCTACCTGACGGGAACAACCACCCATCACTGCCACATCTGCCTCTTGTGACATCAGACGATTACCATCTACAAAATACTCCAAATTGACAGGTCTATCCCAATCCTGATTAAAGTTTGCGCGTTCTTTCACACACGATTTTTCACCCTCTATTCCGCGTGAACCAACGACATATATTCCCATAGTATCACTATAAAAATATTCATCATTTGCCACAATAGAGACAACCGGTGCAGGTGTTAATCCACTACAGCTGCTTCGCTCATCTCCATACAATATATATGAAGCAGTAACAATTTCACTTGGCAATTTACCTTTCGAATAGGCTCTGGCACGCAACACACGCGTCTTATCAAACTCAATCGGGTTCTTATACACACACGCATTCTCATTCTTTGGAGAAGGGAAAGAACCATCCTTCGTATAGATGATACTATCGCTATTGGAGCATGAGAGCGTAATTGTTCCGGAAGCAGAATTATATACTCCTGGATTCATTCCTCCGAAGACCGGAGGAGCACATCTGGAATTGGTCACATCAGGATAGGGGGTGTTGTTTTTTCCTCTGGCAGAAGGATTCATATAACCAAATGTACCCTCTTTCACGCCATACGATAAATGAGGGTACATTTTCGGATAATCCATTATTGAACAATTGCCATCCGGCAGCATCAACATAAGAGACCCGCCATCAGGATCTACCTTATAACATGAGTGCCCTTTCTTCTGAGGCATAGTCGGATCAGAAGGGATCTTATCGAAAAAGATGATAACGTAAGAATTAGCTGAGATAGTCAAATCATGCTGTATCGTCCACTCCCATTTAACTTTTCCTTTCTTAGTTGTCTGGGTGATGGTACTACCATTCAAATTGAACTTTGAATCGCCATCATTATAAAACTCTACCCAGCCGGTATAATTATTTCTGTCATTCAATGTGGATGACACATTACAAGGCATTACCTCCGAGATAATTACACCTGCATTAACATACAACGATGACATGATGAAAAGTGACATCGCAACTATTTTCTTTATATATCTAGAAACCATATACTAACCACTCTTTTTATTACTTTTTTCAAATCCCCCGTATGTTGCGAAAAGGCAAATGAGGTTGATATAAAATCATTATCAACCTCACTGTCATCCTATATTATAAAAGAACGCTTGCCAGCTCTGAGAGTTTGCTTCGTTCTCCCTTTATTAAGTTTACATGAGCAAACAAATCCTGTCCTTTCATCTTATCGATCATATAAACTAGACCATTCGATTGCATATCCAGGTAAGGTGCATCAATCTGCTGAACATCACCCGTAAAGACAATCTTACATCCCTCTCCCGCACGAGTTATGATTGTTTTCACCTCGTGAGGTGTTAGATTCTGAGCTTCATCAACTATCAAGTACGTATCACTCAAACTACGTCCTCGAATAAATGCCAAAGCTTCGATTACCAATTGATTATTCTTTTGCATGTCATCAAGCAACCTCAACTCCTTACTATTAGGAGAGAACTGATGCTTTATCACATTAATATTATCAAACAATGGCTGCATATAAGGCGCCACTTTTTGTTTCTCATCACCAGGCAAGAATCCTAGATCCTTGTTTGACATAGCCACGATAGGTCGAGCTAATAAGATCTGCTTATACGTCTCATGTTGCTGCAAAGCAGCTGCCAATGCCAAAAGGGTCTTACCTGTACCTGCTCTACCGGTAACAGCCACCAACTTAATGTCTTGATTCAACAAAACATCTAATGCAAAGGTTTGTTCCGCATTTCTTCCTTCTATACCATAAGCCTTCTCCTTCTTCACCTTCTTCACCATCTGAGTAGATGCATCATATTTGGCCATAACAGAAGAACGGCAGCTCTTTAATATGAAACACTCATTAGGTGCAACAGATGATGGCAAGTTACAATCATTGAAAGGAACACCATTCGACTCGGAATATATACGATCCACCAAATCTGGATCTACATCCTCGTAAGTCTCCTGCGCCTTGTCAAAGATATCAACATTCGTCACTTTATCATTGATATAATCTTCTACATCCAAACCAATCGATTTAGCTTTCATACGAAGATTAACATCCTTTGTCACCAATATAGTCCGTGTCTTCTTATCTTTTTGCTGAAGATCCAACGCAACCGCCATAATACGATGATCAGGGGTCTTCTCGGAGAACGTTTTTGATAGGATTTCAGGATAAGCAGGATTGGTCACAACAAACAAATTACCCAATCCAACACCCAACGATGCACCATTCTTAAAGAAGTCTGAATCAACACTCAGATTATCTATCTCACGTACAAACTCACGTGCATTGTAATTAATCTGCTCTGCTCCTTTTTTGAATTTATCCAGTTCTTCCAATACAACGATAGGAAGATAAATATCATTTTCTTGAAAATTATAGATACACTTATAATCGTGAAGGATAACATTTGTATCCAAGACGAAATTCTTCTTTGCGCCCATACTCTCTCTGTTTTTAGTGTTAATCATTCAATTTAAGGCGAAAGTGAATTTAATTTTCTTTTTGTAGATAAAAATAAATTCTGTACTTTCGTTTTTGTAAAATTAGCTCTTTGTATTGAAAAATAAAAATTATAATGCTAAAAAATGTAAAAAAATGATGAATTACGAAGAAACCGTACAATACATATACAACCGAATGCCTCTATTTCAGATGGTAGGCAAGTCTGGTTACAAGGAAGGATTGGATGGTATGATAGCACTAGACGACTACCTGAATCACCCACACCATTCATTCAAAAGCATTCATATTGGAGGAACAAACGGAAAAGGATCATGCTCTCACACAATAGCTTCATTTCTTCAGGAACATGGATATAAAGTGGGACTCTTCACCTCTCCTCATCTGAAAGATTTCCGTGAAAGAATTCGTGTCAACGGAGAAATGATAACCAAAGAATATGTTAAAAACTTCATAGAGAAACACCAGCCCTTTATTGAACGAATATGTCCGTCCTTCTTTGAAGTGACTTTCGCCATGGCTATGGATTATTTCAGAGAAGAAAACGTGGATTATGCGGTACTTGAAGTTGGATTAGGCGGCAGATTGGACAGCACCAACATTATTCAACCTATCGTCAGTGTCATCACCAATATCAGTCTCGACCATCAGAACATCTTAGGCGATACAGAACTGGATATTGCTAGAGAAAAAGCTGGCATCATCAAAGCGCATACGCCTATTATCATTGGAGAGGCTCAAGGTGAAATCAAAGAGCTATTCCGCAAGAAAGCGGAAGCAGTAAATGCACCGATCCGTTTTGCCGAACAGATAGAAACTAAAAAATTAAAGGAAGAGGAGATCGATGGCACGCCTTGTCAGATATTCCAAATTGGCGAGAGCATAGTGCCAACTCCGCTACTAGGAGATTACCAAATAAAAAATATGGCTACTTGTCGAATGGCCATCGAGACAATCAGTATTGTCGAAAAGTTTTTCTTGTCAGAAGAGGAACTGCAAAGGGGATTCCAAAATGTTATTAAAAACACGCATTTACTTGGACGATGGCAAATACTAAACAAAAAGCCTTATACCGTATGTGATACCGGTCATAATGTAGGGGGAATTACCTATGTCGCAAAACAATTGCAAAACATTCCTCACGACAAGATACGAATCGTTTTTGGCATGGTGGGAGACAAAGATGTATCTCATGTGTTAGAGCTACTTCCTAAAGATGCTATTTATTACTTCACAAGGGCCTCCATCAAACGTGCCATGGAAGAGGATAAGTTGCAAGCCATCGCTGAGACAAAAGGACTGCACGGAAATTGTTATCATACCGTACAAGAAGCATTAGAAGCCGCAAAGAAAGATGCCTCTACAGATGACATCATCTATATCGGAGGAAGTACATACGTGGTTGCAGAGATACTCTAACTGAGTATCTCCTCACGCTTCCTTATCTTTGTTTAATTCTGGATAGACGATTCTCGTGTGATAAAGCGATTTCAATTTCTCCTTTAAAACACTTTTTATCACATTAATTTGTTTCATCGAAATAGGAGAATCATTGTACAATCCTTCATTCATCTGGTTCGTAATTATCTTTTCAACCAAATCATTTATACTTTTATCTGTATATTCCGATAAACTTCGGGACGCAGCTTCAACTGCATCACACATCATCAAGATAGTCTGTTCTTTCGTGAATGGTGCAGGACCAGGATAAGTAAACAATGATTCATCCACCTCCTTATCGGGATACTTATTCTTATAAGTATTGTAAAAATACGTGGCTTTCCCCTTTCCATGATGGGTCCAGATGAAGTCCTGTATTTTCTCCGGCAATCCATATTTACGAGCGATCTCTACCCCATCCATCACATGACGGATAATTATCTGAGCACTTTTTATCTCATCATTTAATTCCACATGAGGATTCACTCCATTCTGATTTTCCGTAAAGAATGTCGGATTATTCATTTTCCCTATGTCATGATAAAGGGCTCCCGTACGAACCAACATAGGATTGGCGTTCGTTGCTTTGGCAGCCGCCTCTGCTAAGTTCGACACCTGCATAGAGTGATTAAAACTTGCCTGTGCCACTTCCGAAAACCTCCTGAATATATCATTATTCGTGTTCGCCAACTCAACCAATGTGGCATCTGAGGTATAGCCAAATATTTTCTCTATAATATAAATTAACGGATTGGCGAATAAAAGGAACACTCCATTAACCACAAAATACAATAACACATGAAGGTGGATCTGCTCCATTTCTCGCTCATGGATCAATGCATATCCGAAATACAACACGATATAACTCACCACAATTATCAATACCGAACGAACCAGATGGGAACGTTGATAAATCGTTTTTAACGTACAGATAGAGATCATTCCAATAATTACCTGTAAAAACAAAAACTCAAACTCATTCGGTACAATAAACGAACAAATCAATACAGTCGTCAAATAGGTAAACAAGGCGGTTCGTGTATCAAAGAAAGCCGTGACAACGATAGTAATAAGTGCATAAGGAATTACATAGGTTGAAATAGAATGTTGTACAGCCCATGAGGTTATAACACAAAACAATGCAATCATCATAAGCATAAATGCACTGTCACGCTTCTTGATTAAGAACTTACTGCGGAACAAGTAGAAATAAAGGAAAAAGACCAACAATGACGATGCAATGATAATTCCCTGCCCTAAAGCAATCATATTGGTATCTTTCTGATGACTGTTTTCTTCTATCTCCTGTTTATACGAATTTAAGATATCGTATTGCTTGTCTGTTATTATCTCACCTTTATCTATGATTCGCTCTCCCATCTGTATCTGTCCTTTCGTCAAAGAGACAGTCCGCAACAATTCTTTCCGCAGACAATCCGTTTTTTCCTCATCATAGATCACATTCTCATTAAGGTAGTTATTGATGTTATAAGACTGCAATATCGACCGGTCTAGATGCGAAGGCGCGTCATTAATAATCTTTTCATATGCTGATTTAGTCGTCATAAGATTCGTAAACACATACGACTTAGAAACATTCTCCCTCACCAAACGAATTTTGGTCACATTGTTTGCCAACTGAGTCTCATACACCTTGCCTGAGACAATTCCTATATTATATATCGTTGACAATTGAGAATCCAGATATTTATAATACTGTACCGTTATCTCATCCGTCTGTCCAAATTTTTCACGTAACAGGGCTCGACTTTTCGGCTTCACCTGTTCATCGTAATTAAAAATAGGTTCGAAATCACTTAACAAAGCCTCCTCTTCTTTGGCAATATCTTCACTAGACTTCCTGATTTCAAAAGCAAACGGAGCTGTCAACTCATTATATTTCCACGGACTCCCTTTCTCAAATGAATAAGGGAATTTATTGATACTAGGATAAAACTTAAAAACAATAAACCCCGCTAAAATAAACAAGCCTGAGACGATTATATACTTCAGTATAGTCTCTTTCCCTCCTTTGATATTATTAATACGTATTTTGTTTTGTTTCATAACCAATAGTAAATTTCTTGGCAAAGATAGAAATTAATTAAGATTAAAAAAACAAGACGATACACTATTTACAGATTGAACATAACACATCCCAAGAGAATGATTTCAACATTCCTCCCTATCCTTCTTTAATAAATGTAATGTGATTAACAAAACAAGCAATGTAAATAAATTTGTGGTCCCACTAGGATTCGAACCTAGGACCCCCTGCTTGTAAGGCAGGTGCTCTGAACCAGCTGAGCTATAAGACCTTTATTCTCTCTGTTTCAAAAGAACACTGCAAAAGTAAACATTTTTCCGCATTTATTCAAGAAATAGAAAACTTTTTTACACAACAAATATACATTGATTCACATATAATGAATACCGGCACAAGCTGTCACACCAAATTTTCATGTTTTTGACGAGTAAAGCATAAAAAATTCCCCGAACGGATAACATTCGGGGAATCTCTACAATTTATTTCTTTATGCTTCCTCTACAAACTGATCTTTTCCTACAGAACATAAAGGACATTCAAAATCCTCTGGTACCTCTTCCCATGGTGTACCTGGTTCGATATTTGCCTCAGGACAACCTACTTCAGGGTCATATTCCCATCCGCATACTTCACATACATACTTTTTCATTTTCAATATAATTTAAGTTGTTAATATTACTTTCCCTTAGAAATTATCCACATGAACTTCGAAATAAGCCTGAGGATGAGCACATGTAGGACAAATTTCAGGAGCTTTCAAACCTACTACAATATGTCCACAGTTTCTACACTCCCAAACCTTCACTTCGCTCTTCTCGAACACCTGTGCGGTCTCTACATTTTTCAATAATGCACGATAACGTTCCTCATGACGTTTTTCAATAGCTGCAACCAATCGGAACTTCTTTGCTAACTCAATGAATCCCTCCTTTTCTGCAGTTTTAGCAAAACCTTCGTACATCTCTGTCCACTCATAATTTTCACCATTGGCAGCCTCTGCAAGATTCTCAGCAGTTGAGCCAATACCTTCTAACTCTTTTAACCAAAGTTTTGCATGTTCTTTCTCATTATCAGCTGTTTGCTGAAAGATTGCTGCTATCTGTTCAAAACCTTCCTTCTTTGCTTTTGAGGCAAAATAAGTATATTTATTACGAGCCTGACTTTCCCCTGAAAAGGCAGCTTCAAGATTTTTCTCTGTTTGAGTCCCAGAATATTTATTTGCCATAATATATAATTATTTAATTATTAGATAATTGTTTGTTCTTCTGTGTTAACAAGCTAACAACAACAATCGTGATGCACGACAACGGGAAGGCAAACATGATAGGATCTACAAATTTCATCATTCCGTCCGTCACCAAAACATCCGTTCCAAACAAAGATTTACAAATTCCTAATGCCGTAGCTTCTTTTGCATGAATAAATATCAGCATCAACATCGTAGCGATCACGCCAACCCACATACTTGCATATGCACCTTCCTTTGTAACCTTTTTCCAATACAAAGCGCAGAAATATGATGGCAAAAATGCTGAAGCACAAATACCCATAAACAAAGAGGTTGAGATAGCAATAATCGGTGAATCATTTCCCTCTCCCAATACAAAGCATATAACAAAACTTATCAGGATTGAAACCAACACTGCAAGACGAATCGCAATTGTCGTTCTTTTCTTAGCTGTTTCTTTATCTACACAAGAGCCATAGATATCTGATCCTGCAGCAGCGGCCATCGTATGGAACTGTGCACTTAAAGTGGACATACTTGCGGACAAGATACACAACATGAAGATTGTGGTAAACCACGTAGGCATCACACGACCGATAAAGTAAGGAATGATCTTATCAGAAGCCTCCACCATGTTGATTGAAACGGCTCCGTCATTTTTCCAGAAATAAAGATTTGAAAGAGCTCCGACATGATATACAACACCTACCGTAATAATCAAGAAGACGCAACCTATAGCTACACCCTGATTTAACTTCTTCGTGCTGTTAACTGTCATAAATCGTACAACCAACTGAGGTTGAGCCAAACAACCAATACCTACACCCATAATCAATGATGTCACCAATGTGTACCACTGTTGTGAACCCCAAGCCGGCATGGATGTCCATCCTCTGTGTCCTACTGCTCTCAGTTTCTCTGGCACTTGATCTGATATGCTTCCCAAAGCTGCATTGGCTTCTGAGAATCCCATACCTAAAGCTTTATATACGCCAACCACCAAAAAGGCCATACATAAAAACATGATGACTGCCTGCAAAGCATCTGTGTACATCACACCTTTCATACCGCCTGCAATCACATAGGATGCTACAATAACCGTAAATACCAGCAATGCTAAATCAAAATCAATGCCAAACACTTCTTGCATACAGAAGACACCTCCACGAAGAACGGCCGCCGCATACAATGGCATACAGATAAATATCACGGCAGCAACAAACACTCTGATCTTCTTTGAATCATAAAATGCACCTAAAAACTGAGCAAAAGAACCCACTTTTAGTTTCGCACCTATTCTTCTTGTCGGGCGACCAAACACTATAAATGCAATGACAACACCGACAAACATATTCAAGAACATCAGCCACTGTATTCCCATACCGAAAGTAGCTGCAACACCGCCAAATCCTACAATTGCAGAAGCAGAAATAAATGTTGCACCGTAAGACAATGCCATTACTATCGGATTCATCTCACCTCCTCCGATGAGGAAATCTTTTGAATCTTTCGTTTTCTTGTATCCTAAATACCCTAAAAATGCAATGGACAAGAAATAAACCATTACAATTAAGTACATTGAGAAATTATCCATACCTATCTTCTTTACTCTACATTATCTTTTTCATCATCTTTGTTCCAATACTTCACACCAAAGATGACAGAACCAATCACACATAGTATGGACAATAAATACACTATCCATATTCCTGGATCTGAAATGCCAAACATATTTTTACTCTTTAATTATAAATTATTCAACTCTGCTTCTGACAGATTATTCAAGCTATATCGGCGAATTACATCATTCGCAGCATCTATATTATTCGTGCGCAGAATCAACACCGATTTCTGATTGATAGAGAAACAATACATATATTCAATGCTAATGCCCCCTTTCGTGAAATATTCGATGGTTTCCGCAATTTTACCCATAGATGATCCCACCGAGATAGCCATCACCGTATTGAGGTTCGCACTCACACCATTCTCCTTTAGCAATTGCAATGCTTTAGGCTGATTGGAGGTGATCAAGCGTAAGATACCGTAATCCGATGTATCTGCCACCGTTGCCGTTATCACACGAAGATTCTCCTTGCTCAGGATTGAGAGAATTTCATTCAAACGTCCGAACTTATTCTCCAAAAAAATAGATATTTGATTGATTGTCATAACTAAATCGATTAATGATTCTTTCTTAAATCCTTCACTCTAACAGCCTTTCCTTCCGACTGAGGTAAAGAGCCTTTTTCTACCAATTTAACTTTCGGTGTCAACAATATCTCATCTTTCAATTGACGAGTGATCTCCTTCATCAATGATTGTAATTTAGTATAATCATCCGTATGCAGATCTCCTAACTCTACTTCCACCAACATTTCATCGTTGTTACCGATTGTATCTATTGTTATCAAATAGTTCATTCCCAACTCTTTAAAGTTCATCAACACTCTTTCTATCTGAATAGGGAAAATATTAACGCCTTTTACAATCATCATATCGTCTGAACGACCCTTGATACGTGAGATTCTTCTATGTGTTCTTCCGCATGGACATTGACCAGGAAGAATGCTCGTTAAATCACGCGTACGATAACGAATCAATGGCATTGCCTCTCGACACAATGTCGTAAGCACCATCTCACCAGTCTCTCCTTCCTTTACAGGCTCAAGTGTTTCTGGATTGATGATCTCAACAATAACCAAATCCTCCCAGATATGAAGACCATTTTGCTCCTGGCACTCAAATGCAACACCTGGTCCATTCATCTCTGACATACCAAAGCAGTTATAAGCCTTCAATCCTAAAAGTTCTTCGATACGTTTCCGTTGTTCTTCAGAATGTGGCTCAGCACCAATACACATGATTTTTAGCTTTGTATCCTTCTTAGGATCTAGTCCCTCTTCACAAAAGACCTCGGCCAAACGAGTTGCATAGCTTGGTATCGTATGCAAGACGGTAGTTCCAAAATCACGAATGAACTTAATCTGTCTCTTACTATTTCCAGCAGCAGCAGGCACCGTAAGACAGCCTAAGCGTTCAGCGCCATATTGATATCCCAAACCTCCTGTAAACATACCATAGCCAGAAGTGTTTTGGAAGACATCCGTATTACGAACACCCACCATATACATGCATCGTGCTACTTGATTAGCCCATGTATCAAGATCCTTCTGCGAATGCAAAACTACAGTCGGATTTCCTGTTGTTCCACTTGATGAATGAAGACGTACAATCTTTTCCATAGGAACAGCGGCAAAACCGAAAGGATAGTTACTACGAAGGTCCTCTTTGGTAGTGAACGGGAACTTTCTTAAATCATCCAACGTCTGAATTGTGTCAGCCGTCAAACCTTTTTCTGCATACAATTTTTTGTAAAACGGTGAATTCATGGCATGTGCTACCGTTTTCTTCAAACGCTCCAACTGGAGTTTTTCGAGATCTGCACGATTCATCGTTTCAATCTCTTCTTCCCAATACTTCTCTGTCATTTTATTAGTTTCTTTTTTGCATTCACTATACGTGATACAACTTCATGATCTTTATATCGTAACAAATTTATATAAATTCATCTACTTTAACAAAACTTGTACATCTTTTTCAACTCAATGTCGTTTATCTACTGTTTATCCCCTAGTTATCATGTCGTTTATCATACACAAAAAAAGAGGTGAACAGCCGTCCACCTCTTTTTTTATCACTAATTTAACAGTGAATTATTTTACACCGAACAAAGTCTCAACCAAAGTGATACCTTTATCTTTAGCTGCTTCTTTAACTTTGTTGTTGATAGTTGCTGAAGTCAACACACAAGCTGAGTTAGAAAGAGCTGAGTTGATTTCGTTTGGCTTAGAAGCTAAACAGAATACTACTTGTCCTGGGTTAGCAACAGCATCTGCTTGGAAACCTTTCTCGAATTTTGAACCGGTCCAAAGAACGTAAGAAGCTTCGTCTGCAGCTTGACCAATTGTGATCTCATCTTTCTTTTGCTCGTCCTTTCTAGTAGCTACTTTGAAAGTAACCTTCTTTTCAGTTTCGCTAGTTACAACTTCAGTGATTTCGATAACACCACCTTTACCGTCTTCACCTACACTAGAGTTAGAGAAATAAACTTTATCTCCTTGCTTTACTTGAACGTAAGCCAAAGCTTGTTCCTCAGCGTTGTTGATTGCTTGCTCCTCTTTTTCATCACAAGAAGTAAAAGTGAATGCAGTCATCATAGCTGCAAAAGTCACTGCCAAATTAAAAATTTTCTTCATTTTAAATAAATTTATTTAGTTAAACAAAAATTGCATTTTGCCTCGTCTCTTGAGGTTTAAACAATGCAAATATAATATTTTTTTCAATTAATGTATGATTCGCAATTATTTTTTTTGTAATAATTACTAACATACACACTAATTATCTATAATACAAGAAAATACGTTTTTAAGATAATTAATCTTCCTTCATATTATGATAGACAGTTTCAACGTCATCGTCTTCCTCCATCTTATCAATCAACTTATAAACGGACTCTTTTTGCTCTTCCGTAACTTCCTTGACATCATTTGGAATATACATAAACTCAACAT
The DNA here is from genome assembly GCA_045113275.1 of Paludibacteraceae bacterium. GTDB lineage: Bacteria > Bacteroidota > Bacteroidia > Bacteroidales > Paludibacteraceae > UBA1181. The sequence goes on along the minus strand of JBGUIU010000021.1, from coordinate 826 downwards.
TGGAAATCTCCAATTTTTTGTCTTCCAAATATTCCTGAATCTTTGAGTTGTTCTCAAAAGCTCCATAAATGATTATCTCATTTGTCTCTTCATCTTTGAAAACCTCATCAACTCCGTAGTCAATCAAATCCAACTCCAACTCTTCCATATCAATTGCATCATTTGGAGCTAATTTAAACATACACTTGTGTTCGAACAAGAAAGAAAGGCTACCAGATGTTCCAAGGCTTCCTCCATGTTTGTTAAAATATGAACGTATGTTAGATACTGTACGAGTATTATTATCCGTAGAAGTTACCACAAAGAAGGCAATTCCTGCAGGGCCATATCCCTCATAAATAATTGTCTTATAATCTGCAGTATCCTTATCCAATGCCTTTTTGATAGCTCTTTCCACACTATCTTTTGGCATGTTTTCTGCTTTTGCCTTCAACAACAACATACGAAGACGTGGATTCATTGCAGGATCCGCTCCTGATGTTTTCACACAGGATGTGATTTCTCTCGAAATACGTGTAAATGCTTTTGACAATCTAGCATTACGTGCAAAAATTCTTGCTTTACGGTATTCAAATGCTCTTCCCATAAAAAATTATATTTTATTTACTATTTTTTCTAACGAGGTGCAAATTTAACAAATAATTATGAAATCCGAATTAGGAAATATAAAATTCAGATTATACGCACAAAAAATAAAGGTGTGTAACTTTCGTCACACACCTTTATGTATTTTTCAATCTTATCTACAGAAATGTTTCGTTACGCACCATGTGTAGCCCAACATCACTTCATGCGAACCGTAGTTCTGACGGTTGAAGGTTGTTAA
>JBGUIU010000020.1:0-2642 GCA_045113275.1 Paludibacteraceae bacterium | reverse complement strand
TCTGATGATGGTTTCAAGCTCGCAGTCACCACCAAGAATGAACTCAGCACTTTCGGTGTTGTTGCTGAAAGGCCTGCGGGAGGTCTTCACAAACATGTCGGTATTACCGATGTCGGTGATGCGGAAATAGGTACGGCTGCCGTGTTCGGCATTGCCGCCCTTAAAGCCGTTGGTGCCGGCTTCGACCTCCAGCATATTTGCACCGGTTATCTCCCGAGTGAAGGTGGTAATCCTGGTTCCGTCCGGCAGAACTTTCTGTTTTTCTTTGATTTCAAACATAAAAAACTCCTGAAAATAGGTTAAGAAACACGAAGACTTTTATAGGCCTTCACTTACTACTGGACGTGAGCGGGCGTTTTGAGCGGATTTATTTTCAGAAAATTTGTTGAAAGGTTAAGAAGTGAGCAAATATAGAAGACTGAGTGATTGGAAGAAAAGTTAACCCGGTAGCTCAACTAAGTTACCAGCAAAGTAGAACATCAATATTTTTTGATCATTTGTGGATAATTTATGCTTTTATTCTTATCAAAAAGTAAGATATTGACAGTTGACGATTGAATCGTGTGTGGGATAATAACGGTGATAGAGCCTTTCTGCGCTTCAATCATTTTATGAATAGCGGACCGGTGAAAGGCCTTTTTCACATGTGAATAGTCAGACTCGGGGGAACAGGATGTTGAAGTCTATAGGTATTGGAGCGGAATTGTTCCACGAATTAATTGAGAGCAACAGTTACTATGTTGACAAAACCAAATTCATAAAAACAATTTTTGAAGAAAATACCTCAAAGGTCATGCTCATAACCAGGCCAAGACGTTTTGGTAAAACACTCACCATGTCCACCTTCTATGATTTTCTGGCTCTTGATCCTAAAAATCCCGGTGACGCATACCGTCAGGAAAAATGGTTTGCAGGAACTGAAATCTTTGATGATAAAGAGTTTTGCGCTAAATACATGGGAAAATTCCCGGTAATATTTGTGTCGTTTAAAACCATTGTTCATCAGAATTTTAATGATGCATATAATCAGTTTGCTACTCTGATATACAAATTGGCACTGCAGTTTGAGTATCTTGCTACCAGTAAGGAATTATCCGATAAACAGAAGGAACAGTATGCCAATTTGATTAATTACGAAAAGCTTGCAGATAGAACCGATAAATCTTTTCTGACCGGCTCTCTTCAGACGCTTTCCTGTCTTCTCGAAGCACATCATAAGATAAAACCTGTACTGCTGATTGACGAATATGATGTTCCTATTGCAAAAGCAGCTCATCATGGCTATTACGACGAAATGATAAATCTTATCAGTCCTTTTTATAACGATACTTTAAAAACAAATTCGTATCTCGGTAGAGCTGTACTCACTGGATGTTTAAGAGCCGCCAAGGAGAGTATTTTTACCGGACTGAATAATCTTATGGTCTGCTCGGTTCTTGATTCCGGAGATGCTGATATATCAACCGGAATAGGCTTCACAAAAGAAGAAACACAGGAAGTTCTCGCATACTACGGACTTTCAGGCTATTACGAAGAGGTAAGAAGCAATTACGACGGGTATCATTTTGGAACAACTCATATGTACTGCCCATGGGATGTAATGAACTTCTGTAATGATAACTACAGAAAACTGAGTCAAGACAGAAATCTCATTCAGGCTCGCAACTACTGGATAAACACCAGCGGTAACGACGTTATCGAAGAATTTATGGGGTTCATAGAGCCGGATGACGTTGATAAGATGCAAAACCTTCTGGATGGTGAATTCATTATTGCAGAAGTGAGAGCTGCGCTGTGCTACGGAGATTTAGAGAACCATGACATAAATGATTTCTGGACTCTGCTACTTTATACCGGCTACCTTACATTTGATCTTCAGTACAGATCTTCTAATAAAAATGAGTACAGATTGTATATCCCGAATGAGGAAATTAAGGATTGCTTTAAATCCAAAATCATGGATTTCTATAAAAATGATCATGTTATGAAGAACAGCACCGGTAATCTGATAAAAGGATTATTCACAGGGGATGCTGGAGTTGTTGAAGACAACCTTAACGAGCTATTGGCTAAGTATGTATCCATCAGAGACTTCTCCGTCAATGCTCCGAAGGAAAACTATTACCACGGCTTCATGAACGGACTATTGGCCAACGGCACATCTCTCATTGAAGAGCAGAAATCTAATTTTGAGTCAGGAAACGGCTATATTGATTTGATAATAAAGTCTTTAAAGAACAGAGGCGTTATTGTAATTCTGGAATTAAAGCAGACTTCTGATGAGAATGAAGATAAGTTTTTGATAGCAGAGGATGCTGTCGAGCAGATAATCAAAAAGAAATATGCTGACCCGTACATCAGAAGAAACGATATTAAAGCTGTTCATTCATACGGTATCTGTTTCTGCAAAAAGGAATGTACCGTTGTTGGCAAAAAACTGAAATAAAATTTGCAAAGAGAGAGGTTTGATTACATGAATAAACAGGAACTTATTGAAATAATCGCTGAAAAGAGTCATACGACCAAGTCAGATAGCAAAAAGATGCTTGATGCCTTTTTAGAAACAGTAACTGAAACATTAGCCCAAGGTGACAGTGTTCAGCTCGTTGGTTTCGGAACTTTTAAGACTTCTGAAAGGAATG
>JBGUIU010000019.1:0-24980 GCA_045113275.1 Paludibacteraceae bacterium | reverse complement strand
TAAAGAAAGTATGAAAAAGTTAGTTGTAAAGTATTCAATTACAATTGGTGTGAAATTAGCAAGTGGCTATATTCATGAAATGGATGTCGTAATGACAGAAGATGAATTTAATGAATATAAAAAAATGTCAGTAGAAGAATTTAAGAAAAGCAAATGGTTCGATATGCTTGTCATAGACTTTAAAGACAAGCTAATAAAGGCAGGTCTAAAATGATAGAATGATTTAGCGGAAAACAACATCCCACCCTGTAGTAAAGCAGGATGGGATCTTTTTTTTTCTCAATAGGTCAAATAGAATGTTTATCTCAATGTCTTAAAAAATCCTTTAACGATATTGTAGCTATTTTTAGCCCTTTTGCTTTAACCTGCAACCCATTATCAGAGGTCAGTAAAATCGGATTTTCATCTTTAAACTTAAGAGCTACAGAAAGAATATTATTATCTGGAGATTTTTTGTTAAAATCATTAGGCAATAATGATGAGTCAGATAACTCCATTGACACATTCTGACTATCCAAAGATTTATTGATATTTCGTAATGCTTTCTCTACATTACGCTTTCCTTCATTGTCAAGAGTAATCTTAAGTTTATCTAATTCATCGATTACTTTTGCCGATAAGACGACAAAATACTTTGAATCTATCTTAGAAATGATATCAGGATAATTAACAAATACATTCGTATCAATGATGTATATATTTCTTTTACTATCAGACCTGATAGACTTTTGTTTTGGAGTGTCAAACTGCGACAAGTCAATTTTCCCTTTTATCTTAAGATTAATATCACCTGCCTTAATTATCTCCTCATGAGAATTAATCTCATTTGACGGAACTGGAGTAAAATCTCCTTTTGATACTTTCTGCAAATAAGTAGCGACAGTCCTATCGCACATAGTGTTCATAATTGAATTGTCTGCAATGATAATTGTCAATTGTTTTGCACGACTTGTTGCGACATTAAATAGTGATTTCTCTAATGACATACCCATCATTGTATTGGGGATGTAATAAATACAAATATCACATGTCATTCCCTGAATCCTCTCAACGGTATCTATAAGTACATTGTTGAGACCTCCGAATCTACTAATAAAACAATTCTGTAACATTCTTACCGTAGTTCGGAATTTTGACAACACAGAAATCTCCATTTTAGGATGGCAATTAAGAATCTCTGATAATATCTCAATTGCATAAGTACAACACGTTTGATCAGCCTTTTCGCCTATTGGCATATTTTTGAATATTAGTGAGCAACCTCCATTTTCTGGGGCAAAAGTTAACTTTTTCACATCTAATTGATATTCAAAGTCAGCATCAGAAGTAATAGGTGTATGATAGAAGATGCTTGTTAAAGATGCCGCATTTGGTAATAAGCGATGTGACTCCGTGAGGATGTATGATTTGTATTCAAAGTTCTCGCATAGTGTTTGAAAACCATTAGCCAACATAGAATAATCATTCCTAACCAAAGTTTCTTCATCTAATAGGATAATTGGCTGCATCTGGTTTTGATCACCAATCCAAATAATTTTTTTCCCAAGATTCTTACAAGCGGCAATCATACCAAAAAGTGCCTGGCTTGCTTCATCCATTATTACATAATCGAATGGCTGTTCTTCATAGCAATCTTTTGCCCATCCACTTGCATTATAGAAAGTCGACAGTGTTACATACCCTGGCATACACGTTATTTGCTTACTCTCTATAGGACTAATATTTTTGCAAGAAATCAGTTCATCAGCAGACACGTTTGTTTTCATTACCCTCTTCTGAATAAGGTACTCTTTTAGTGAATTCTTTTGAGCTAATTCAATCAATGCACGGTTTGTCAATGCGGTAACAAGAACACTTTTGTTATCAGCTATTAACCGTGATACAATTTCTGCCATCAAGTATGTTTTACCTGTACCCGGGGGGCCTTGAAATATTAGTTCGTTATTAGAATTTAGAGAACTAATGATATTGTCTGCTTGAGAACTATTTGAATTAATTTTTTCTGGGTTCCATTCAATATGACGCTTATCAAAATCGAGTATTTCTTTAGCAGGATAATTCGGTGAAGTATTGCTGACTACTGTTATTAAGTTCTGATAGTATTCCATTGGTGGCTCTTTGGGACCCAGAACAATAACACAGCCTTCCAGATTGTTGTCTATTAAATATTGGGACATCTCTATAGAGATACCAGAAAAACCACACAACAAAAATCCTTTATCATCAGTTTTGCCGTGCCATACACAACGGACTTCGGAGAATTGAACCGGTTGAGAGCGAAGTATGCCCCATGTTTTGTCACCCCAATTTTTGGGAAGACACAAATCTTTTTCTAATATAACAGCTGTAAAGTATTCGTTCTTTCGAGGAATACCTTTGTCTCGCTTGAAACGAAGCATTAATTGACCAGAACCCAAATCATTCTGGTCTGCTTCTATATCGTTCTTTTTGAAATTTAATTTTACATATTGTGTTACATACACTTCATTGCTTGCTAGCAAAGCAATTGCTTTTGTATTTAGTAATTTCAAGTATGATTCTGAAATTTCAGTTAATTCTTTGTCTAAAAAGCGCTTATGTTGTTCCCTTGTATAATACATAGCTGTTACGATTAAAAATTAAATATATCATCATCTGTAAAATCAACTTTCACCTCGCCATCTTTCTTTTCATTTAATCCGAAGGATTGAATAACATCAGACGGTGAGTATTTTGGATTCTCTATTACAAAGCAAGTACGTTTACTCACTCTAAACTGGTTAGAAAGACTCGCAATTAGCTTTGGATTGACAACGCCAGTGTCGAATATGAGATTGACATTTGGATTATCCTTAAAGATATCATCGAATCTTAATGAATGAATACATTTATCATATCCATAATTAAGTAATAAGTTGTCAGGGTCTTCCATAATTTCAGAGAAAACCCATGGGTGTAGATGCAACTTTCGTCCAAGAGAACTAGTGATTACGACTATGATAGGTTTACCCCTATATTTAATAACACCTCTTACAATATTACTACTATCTTCTGGATCCCATTCTGAGCTATCATATTCATCCAAACAACTTAAATATTTTTTCGCCGCAAATCTGGCATCACGATTAATTTGTTTTCTGGTTTCCGCATCGACTTTGCCTTTCTCTGTAACCTTGCCAGGATCTTCTACTTCGGGAGAATTGTCTGGACTAGCGTTTCTACGAGCTTCTTCAAGTAACCTTTCAAGTTCTGAGATACGTTCATCCTTTTCCTGTAAGATATCTGCCGATACTAGGAATATTTTGTTCCAGTCTTCTTTAGAGAAGGGACATTTTAAACTTTCATCGGAGTATACGTCGGTTAAAGAAGATGCAGGTTCTCTGTTAGCTGATATATAGATGCGTCTGGTGTTTGGAAAATATGTATATTCACCGATATAATCTTTAAACAAATAGTAATTATAATAAATACCTCTATGCGGGAGTTCTCCTTTAATTATGTATATCGATATTTTAGAATTCTGTTTCCAATCTAAATACAATTGATTAGACCACTCTGCTGCTTCGCTGAAATCATCTTCATTATATGAGCCACTAAATCCTAAGGTCTTGTATAAACTTGCCAGTATGCTTACCTGGTTTCCGGATTCTATTGGAAGCTGAAAAGAGTTGGCAACCCAATTAAAGAATGATTTGATTACGTTATTATCATTAATATTCCATACATTCTCTATTTTCCCATCTTTAAATGATTTTCTCCTCTGTATCTCTTTACTTTCATTGCCATGCAATCCAAGTTGAATCAAGAATTGTTTTTTCTCAGGAGTATTAGCCCAGTTACCAATAAATAGAGGTACTTGCTCTATAGGCTGGGTGAATTCGTCGCTATCAAAATATGTCCCAATAAGCTTGCTAAAAGGATATATAACTCCTCCACTATAAATAATAGATCCTAAAATGTCAGCTATATCTAGTTCCATACTTTTATCAAGTATTTTCAAGAAAAGATCTTGATTATTTACACGAATGCATAATCTTAAAGCACTGTCAAAAAAGTTATAACCAATAGACTTTCTAAATACTATTAAGAAACAGAACTGTTCTTCCGTAATAAGTTGAGTCGATGCTCTCAAATCATAATACAACTGATTACGGACATCTACTGGATTAACTTCTCTCTGAGCAAATATTTTTTCATACCCCTCTATACTAGAAAATTTAGAGCTAACAATGCTAAGTACAGATGAGGAGGAATATGAAGGTGAAATTTTTGAAAGAGAGAAAACATAACTCTTTGGACCTATTTTAATAGAGAAATCATCCTTAAGATTGTATTCAGATAAACTCTTACCATCAATTGTTATAATTAAACGTGCATGATTGATTGCTTTGTCGTTAGTCAAAGACATCTTCATCCATCTATATTCAAAAGATTCTTTGTCATAATCGGAGGTGCTCAAAAGCGGCATGGCTTTTATACTTAGTGCATATTCCGCCTGAGTATTCGGGTCAGAATTTTCTACAATCTGCAGTAAACTTTCTGTAGGTATATTACTTTTCGAGAACAATGATATAGTAAACCCTGACCTCCAATATGATAAGAACGATTTGTGAATCTCAGAAAGATCTATGATTTTGACCAAATCATCAATGTATGGTTCGATAATACTAGAATATATATCTGTAGATGCCACAAGATACTTGGCAATACTGTCTTTATTCTCTTCTTGTTTTAGCATATAATTATATAACCATACTGGGTAACTGGAATTATATGCAAACATTGAAGATAATGGGCTATAGTTATCATTTTGATTTTTAAAGATTTTCCACTTTTTTAGCGTTTCGGCACCTATGTTTTCAAATTTTGCAATATTAACAAACAATTGCAATCTCTCATCAAATGTTAGTGAATCCAAGGATTCTTCCTTTACTTTTTCAAAGATTTCCTTCTCATCTTGGCTATCAATAAACGATGATAATGGATGGTCTTCAATAGAATGATTTGAGCACTTAAAACCAAGTTTTGACAATATTGGCTTTATTGGTGATATTTTCTCTGTTGAAATTAATAATTTATCTTTCAAATTAATCTCACTTGTTGTTTTCCATTCTTTTCCAAACATAAATGAGGGAACAAGTGGAATTAAAGAATGTGCCTTCACTTCTTCTGCCAACCATTCGTAGAAAGAAGTACGTAACTCATCACTAGTATCAACAACCCATTTCTTAAGACTGTCTATATTTTTAAGTAATATATTGATGAGAGTCTCTGTAGTAATCTTTTCTATACCAAAGATATCGTTTGACAATGAGCTTGAATCAATTGATTTATGTGGTAAATGCTTTGTGGTGCAGATTAGTTTATAGAAAGAGGACGCACCGATTACTGCTGATAATCCTGAAGCATCATATATAATTTTATCTGGCCCTACGATTTCATTATTATCATTAAGTATAAATGGTATATTGGTTAAAGCTTCCTTATACCCACGATTAAAAGAATTAGCTAAGCCTGCTGTATCTTGACTGGTATAGGTGAGTTCTTTCGTTGGCAGCAGATTAAGATATTTCTTATTAAGTTCTGAGGCATAATTTGCTACCATATTAACTATTCCTTTTCCTATATTATAGAACAAAAAATAATTCCATGGATTATCGCTCTGAATTCCTTCACGATCAGACTTGGGAATAAAATCAGCATTTAAATAAAAAGGAAATTTAAATCTAAGCTCATTCATTGGAAGATAAGCATATAATGACAACTCATCTTTTCCAATAGGCATAACATGCCCCTCTTCATCAAGCCTGATAGCAAATGAGATATTTGTTTCTGTAGCAGATGCAATACGGTCAGGAATACCAGCAACTTCTGTAAGTTCATTGCTATCTTGATCAAGTTTGACAAAATAATTTTCGTTTTCTCCTCTATTGTTAATCCTTTCCTTTCTCTTGATTGGAATATCAGCTTTTCTGAATTCGTCGTCGTTCACGAAAATATTGTCCGAAGAGAAAATACAGAAATCCTCAGATAGATGATCCTTATTGAAAGAATTAACTAGTGAAACTGTATTATTCTTTCTGTCTATGTTTTTTTGAATAGTCAAACATTTATCTTGATCTATTAATTGCACTCGATTAGTATTCCTAAGGAATAACATAAATCTGGGCTCAGAAAACACCTCTTTAATTGCATCGTTATATTCAGATAGAGTTTCTTCATCCATTTTAAGGGCAATGGCAACATTCTCCTTTTGATTGAAAATGGAACTAGAGGGGTCAATTCTCAATGATTCGTACCATATTGGTAATAATTGCCATGGAATATCTTTTACACCATTGAATTCTCTATGATATTTTGCATATTTATGGAGAAATTCCTTTTGTTTCTCTTCATCCTCCTCAATGTCGTTGACATGAAAGTAAAAGGCTTTGAAATCGTTGTAGACTGGTAAACTTTTGTCGAATGAGAAATTGTAACCTGCACTTTTTATCAATACAGACTCCGAATTAGTAAATACAGACTTAAAACCAATGCCTTTGTATCCTGTTTTCTTCTTATTTGCGCTCTTAGTGCTTTTAGCTGCTGATGTAATTGATTCAAAATCATGTTTATTGAATGCAAATCCATCGTGAGTTAGTACAAAATAATTATCGCTCAATTGCAACTTTACTTTAACGCCATTTTCAGGAGCAGCATCATCTGCATTTTGCAGGAGTTCAAAAAACATTCTCTTTTTGCTGGTATAGAGATTTTGACCGACTTCTTCAAGGAGGTTGGCTACACTAGTGTTAGTATTAGGACTGGTATGTTGTTTAAAGGAAAGGGAAACAGATTCCTTATATGGATTTTCAACTTCTTTGATTCTATTTGAAGAAACACAAAAAATATAAGGAGAACCTTGCTCTAAACGATATTCTTTGCTTGGCATGTCAATCTCTATTTCATAATAATTGCCAGGAACAAAAAAATTACGCAATCGAGTATTAACAACTGCAATAAGGCACTTACCATTAATTGGATCTACAAGTAATTTACCATTATTCTCTTCATTATTGTCACCTGTAGATATTATATCTGTAATATAATACCTGGAACTAATTTCTTTAACTTTACCAATAAAAAGATTGGACGTTAATCCTATGGTAGCCAATAAATCTTGAAGACTTAATTCATAGAGATTCTCATCATATTTATCTTCAACAAAATACTTTCTACTAAAGATCAGTTTTCCGTTGTCTTCTCCCATATATACAACACGGATATGCTCTCCTTGAAAAACTTCATCACTAGCACGAATAACTTTATTTGGTGATAGCTCATCTCTATCTATCTTAATTGTAATACCAGTATTGCCAATATCTACAATAGCAAATTGGTTATCAACTCTTTCAACAATGGCTTCTAAAATATCACCTTTATTTATTTGAGAACGTAACCAATCAACTTTAGCTTTTTTCTCCTCGGCTTCTATTGGACGCATATCAAAGATAACATCCCTTGACTTTTCATTGTATTTTGTATATACAAACTCCAGTTCTTCATCATATTCTATTTCATCCTTCAAGAGCCTGGTTTTATAAGGTTCAATAAAGTATTTAGAAGGGACTATTACCTTAATGATTTCATCTGCTTCTACTACTGCTGATATAAAATTCTCTTTTTGGATAATACCTTTAAACAAACATTTAACCCGTTCATTTTCTCTATGTCTTTTAGCATAATCATCATGCAAAGCAAGCACACTCATTGAAATCTTGTTCAGATGCCTCACAGAATCGTAGTCATTTTTAATTACAACACATGTAATTTCTTCTCCTTTTTTGTAATCAATTTTAGGAATCTCACTTATATGAACAAGCGCTGTACTATCTCCTATATTTACGATTAGACCATAACTTTCAACGGACTTTATAGTAACTTTACATGTATTACCCTTTACTAGTGTTCGTGGGTTGAGGAGCAAATCTTTTCGACTTAAATTTAACTTTCCATCAGGTAACTCTTTTATAACTTTTACATCAAGTTCATCACCTTCAGATAATGAGGATAAAATACTAGACTGATTAGACCATGCTATATCATGAAGTCTAATCAACCCATCAACTCCATTTGGCATTCTTACAAATGCTCCAAGACCTGGCTTAATACTGGTAATTTTAACGTGAATGATATCGCCTACTGATGGATTATTATATGTAATCATTATATAATACTGAAGAGTTTTATTACTATTTTAATTATTCATACAAAAGAAGCACTGAAGAAATGGTTCTCCCCCACTTATGTTATTTGTATTATTTCACTAGCTTTAATTAGGTTAGGTTATTAGTTACAGCCTCCATACATTCGTATTGATAAATAACTACTATTCTAAGTTGATTTAAACGTAATTAGCGTTCAGTGTGCTAAATTAACAATTAAATCACAAAAAGCAAAGTTCCTACTTGTTTTATTTATAATTCAAACGAGACTAATAAGATTTACCATTGGGCAAAAGAAAAATTCTGCGTGGTGCTTAAGAAAAGTGCGTGGTGCTTAAGTTTTAACAATTAAAAAGTAGGAAAGTTGTAACTTTGTAAATTTAGGGCTCCTAAATAATTGCCCAATGGGACCTGTCCCCACTAGGCATAAAAAATGTGCAGCCCTGTTTCACAACAGAACTGCACTTTCCCTTAAAAAAGGGGAGAAATTTAGATGAATAGTTGAATTCTTCCGAATTATTGGCTAAGGTACGCTTTTATTTTCGGCACAGCAAAACAAAAATGAAGAAATATTCCCCAAGGTGTCAGTGAACTGCACCCTGGGGGGAAACAGAATTAACGCCAAGTTTGGCAGAGGCTCACTTTTACAGAGGACTACTTCTCTATGAGTTTGCCCGGGATGAAGAAGCAGTATTAAAGGATTACAACAAAGCTTTAATCATGCGCATTCAGAATTAAGATTAGACTTTGACTGATACTTGGCACGCATATATGCCACTTGTATCACAGCAGGAATTGTAACACGGTAGGCAGGTCCCATTAACTCCCAAGCAGTCCAACCGCACATCAATGCCCATCCAACAGGTCCACATAGAACTCCGATACCACGAGAAGGAACCCACATTCCAAACATCATAACACCACGTTCTACAAGATTCTGGCAAGCCAATCTCATTACAGAATTGATAACGATGATGAAAAGCCTATGGTCTACTATCTGAAGAGCCATGATAGCAGCAATCAATCCTGCACGTGTGTAGTCATATCCTACAACATGACATTCTTCCATAATAGAACGTATCTTGTCCTCATCCATCCGTCCGATAGCATTCTTGGATATTGAAACAAGAAGCTTCTGTTCCATTTCCTCAGCTGTATCATGCTTATCAATGTCATGTACGCTCATTCGCTTACAAACATCATATACAACCTTTTCATAAGATGGTCCACGACCATTTCGGAATACGTTAAGAATACTGTTGCCACCGAATTTCTGGATTTCAGATGCAAGTTCTTTCCACATTCCAGTCATATTGTCCGGGTAGGATACCAGATATTCGTCACTATTGGAAATGCCTTCACTTATACGAATATTTCCATTGTTGTCATACATGAGGATGTCACAAAGAATACGAAGATCATCGTTCTCACAAAACTGAAGAAATTGTAAATCAAAATCAGGTCTCATAGAGCCAAAAAATAAACAATTAAAAATAAGTAAAAACTTCTTCCTGTAGGTTCGAGAGAATTAAAGCACCTTGTCAGCAATAATCGATCCACATACATGACCTATCACACCTCCAACAATTTTACCTAGAATTCCACAAGGAGCCATAGCTATACCTGCAATAGTTGCAACAGTTATTACAACTGGCTTTGTAGGACAAGGGTCAACTAAAATAAATGGAGGATAGACAACGTTACAAACACTCTCAGAAGATTTACTAACCATAATCTACAATAATTAAATTAGAAAAATTACGGCATCTATAACTGCACCTATTTTTAAGGTGTGATTAAGGCTTCAGCCATTGCCTTTAATCATCATATTTTTATTTTTATATTGAGAGTGTTCGGCTTCTAACCGTTTTATCTTCAAGTACAAAGGTACTTCAAATCTAATAAACAACAAAAAATTAAAGCGATTTATAGGTTCTTGCAAACATGAACCATTTGTACAAGTCATGTATGTCTCGTTCCCCTCAATGAGGGAAACGAGACATACTGTCTTACTTAAAAAGGCTGAATACCTTCTTCATTCCAAGTGATGCGCTAATACCGCCTCCTAGACCACCAACAATTCCTCCAATAACGGTTCCAACTCCGGGAAAAATCATAGAACCTACAGCTGCTCCAGCACTTGCACCAGCCCAGCCACCACCTACACCTGCAGCATTAGTTGTGGTATTCTCTGCGAACTCTGCTCCAGAAATTTTTCCACGAAAAAGATTAACTGCATCAGGAATTGTTGTACCAGCAAATACAACAGTGCTTACAACGGCATTTGTACGCAACGCTTTTGTTAAAACATTTGCTGCAGTCATACCCGCAACTTGTTTGCCTGCAATAGCAGTTGCAGTCTTAGAAACGACTTGCATGCCAAGTTCAGACTTCATAGCAGCATGAACTACTGGTTTGATTGCCTTGGTAGTAGCCGCAGCAAAATTTCGACCAACTTCTGTACGAAGGAGCTGCTGAGCAGCAACACCAGTCACCATTGTGGTTACACCGGACTTGGCAGCTTGTTTAGAAGCAATCTTCAATGCTTCAGCATGTGACACACCCTGTGATTTAGCAGTGCAATAAGTCACTGCAAAAGAAAGACCACAAGCAAAAGCACAAGCAACAGACTGAGTTCTAATGTCGAACTTAATGGAATCAAGATTTCCAGCCTTAGCAATATTGACAGCTTCATTATAAGTATAATGACCTTTGATGACAATCTGGTCAGCCATGTTTGGATCTGACACTCCAGGAACCTCTCCATTTGAAATTCGGTCACGCATAATACGAACAGCCTCGTCATACTGGTCGCTTGGAACCTCTAGTTTCATACCATCATAACGATACGTTCCGTTGTCAAATGCTGCACCGACAGACTTACCTGCATCAGCACAATACTTAGTCTGAATCTGAACTCCGTCGCTAATACGATCTGCGCCATTGAGAGAATTGTCAAGACCAACCTTGTTTACAGACTTGCCATGCCAGCGATCCCACATAGCATTAGCATCCTCTGCTGCAAAGCCGTGACCTTGCTTTGAGTGATACTTTGTCCACTGCTGATCGTTAGTACACTGGGTAGATGCAACTGAAGCAACACCGCTAACACTAGAATTAAGAATAACCTTTGCCATAAGCATAAGAATTAAATTAGACATACTTTCATACCTTTTGGGTATGTTGGGCAAGTGAGTGTCGTTAACTTGTTGTTCCCTTTTCTATTTATATAAATTCTAGTGTTAGCAACCTGCTGTCTCAGATTGACAATGCAAAGGAAAGAACTTTTCTTTAGGCATACAAAAAAAACAATTTAAACAATGGTTCCTGATTATGAGAACCTATTGGTTAAACCGTTTCCGTTTTGATATATAGCCGTAGTACCATTTCATGGAAACAAAAAATGCCTCATATACTATCTTCCTAATGGAATTATTATACTCTAACAACAAATCTCCGTTTAACAAGTAATTAGGTTTTGCATGTTGATAGTGACTATATCTATTTGTTATATTACCCATAAAATCAAGAACCCATTTGATTTCATGTCGGCAATCACTATATGGGAAACAAGGCTCATTCCAATCGATTTTTTTCTTTCCCTTGACAATTTTCTCTTGATAGTGATTTGTCACATAATCCATTCTTTTTTTGAAAGTTGTATAAGTATCTGTCTCAGCAGTTTCAGGAATAACACCTGACTGCGTAAGGGTTTCTAACATGTTCTCAAGAATTTGGCGCATGTCATTAAAAGGAAGGTATGTATCATCATCAATATTCTTAAGTAGTGTTTTCATTTGTCCATAAGTAGACAAATATCCTTCATTTAAGAGATCTAAACATTCTTTATGTCCATTGAAACAGCTATTCGCGTCATTTAAATCACTAATGATTTTTGTGTAGAGATTGTCACAAACATTTCCAGCCTTACTAATTGCATGATCAGCAGGAATATGCACTTTAATATAATCCCTGTGACCAGGTTTATCTGGATTATTGGAATAGACATAGGTAAGAATGCACGTTTTTTCAACTAATCGTAATGCTTCAGCCAATGCGCTTTCATCTCTAGAATCGTTTGGATTCAAGTCCATAATATCAAGTATGACTGCTTGATATTTATCTGGGTTTGAAGAGAACTTCTTTTTGAATTCATCAATATCCAAAGCAGGATCTATTTCTAAGTCGAATTTTTTTGCTTGGGCAACATCATCAAGAAAACCTTCTCGTCTCGCATTTATAATGTCATCACCATTTGTGGGATCTGGTCCGATGAAATCATCGTCCATCCATAAAATATTATACATAATGAGAATCTTAATATGGAATTGTGATTAAAAATGATACTTGATAATTATTTACAGGTGAAAATTGAATATCTCCACCAATCATTTGCATAAACTGTTTAGCACTTGCTAGTCCAAAACCTGTACCTCCATATTTACCGGAATGATAACCTGAGTTAAATAGACTATCCACATTTCCCTGGTAAGGATTTCCGTTATTAGACACTCTGATTAATACCTTGTTATCATTTTTTGTGATTTTTATTTCAACAACCTTGTCAATTACAAGTTTATTGGAATACTCCGCATAAGGAAAAGCATGCCTTTTTATATTTTCAGCGATATTTTGTAAAACCTCAGTTTGGAAGTCTGCTTTATTGACACATATCTGTATTTCCCTATCAGAACATTGATATATGACATTGATATTGTCTAATTCATCAAATACATCTTCAACTACTTCAATCAGTCTAAATGATTGGTCATGAGAATATGTAATTGGAGAATCCATTTTCAACTTTGACAGTCCTTGACATGACATTTCACATCTTGAAGGAGCTTTTTGGATTAGTCCAATTAATCTTCGACCCCCATCAGTTTGTGTAAAATAAAAATCTTTGTCTTTGAACTGCTGAAAAAACGATGAGAATTCTTTTATTTGGGGAATAATTGAATTAACAACATATTCTATCTGTTTTTCCAATTGAACGACCTCGTTTTCTTTTGTTGCCTCAATGCATCCAATAGAAGACAAATAAAGCATTATGTCGTCAGCTTCAGTCTTCTTTGACTTGATCACAGGCAGCAAAGATGTTGGAAAGTCGTTTGTGAGATTCGAGGTCTCCAATAGAGCTTCAATTGGTTTCGATATTGCTAACTTTACAACAGGAATCATGTTGTGCTTGTTCCTGTGTACACATTCTATCCAAGTATTAATATCCATATGGCTTGAAATTTAATGTTACTGCATCTGCATGGCTATGGTTTCATTAACCATTTTACCAATAGTCTTACAATCATTAACGATTTCAATTAGTTCATCTTTAGGATAATCCGCTGAATAGTAATCATTTGGAGCTGTTAGGAATATATCCAATTCGACCTTTTCATTCAAGGATTTTGTTGATGACAACAACCTAAGTAACTTTTGATGCTTGGGCTTGAGAATCTCAAGTTTTCCATTTAAATCTTGAATCAACTTCTCAATTTCATCAATTGCTTTCGAATTGGAAGAACGCATTTTAATAGAAGTACCCAAAGCTGCAACTCCTGCTAATCCCCAGCCAATAGGTCCTGCGAGTGCTAATAGTGCTGAACCACCTGCGATTCCTGCACCACCTGCAGCAATCGCACCACCACCAAGCCATGCCAGCGCAGCATTAGTAGCAGCTATACCACCTAATGAAGAAATTGCCACTCCTGTTGAAGCTGTTCCAAACGTTGTAGCAATAGCCATTGCTGCTGTAGGTCCCATTGTCGCTATAGTTGCACCTACAGCAACGCCCCCAATACCGATGTTACTAACATTTGAACCTTTTATAGATGAGGACGAGACAGAGTAACTTTGTTCTGCATCTATTTCCCACTGCATTGTCTCTCTAAAATTATCAGTGTAAGATAACGCTTTGGCGATTCCCTTCTGAATATCCTGAGGACAATTCTTCAGTCTATCAATGTATGACTTTACGCGTTGAATACTGCGAACAGAGTCCTTACGACACTCAAATAGTTTAATTGAATCTGAGCTGATAGCTTCACCTTCTCTTAAATATAGGTTCTTAACATTCTCAAATTCTTGTTTCTTGTCTTCGAGGTCTTTACCTCTAAATATATTACCGAATATACGCATAGTCAAAATATAATAAAGGATTACAGCCAAGAATTTGATGCAAAGATAAACACATTATTCTTAATAGTTTACAATTCTTTGTCTAAATAGGTTCCTATTCATGAGAACTATTTAATTTTAGGGTATCGTACCGAATTCCCATTGATTTGATCTCATTTTTTACCCTTTCTCGGAATTTCACAGGTGAAATAACCTCCAACATATTACCATAACTTAGTATTTGTCCTATCAACTCTATATTTGGGTATACTTGGATTTCAACATCACCTGTTTCTCGACCTTCTTTCCAATTTGGATACTCAACAACTTTTTGTGAATCATGTAGGGGTTTAGTCGTTAATCTTCCAAATGTATATTTGTCATGAGCTCTGAGTCGAATTGTTGTCAATTCAGCACCATCTTCAAATCTAACCCCTACTGTATGTACTAAGAATTTATATTCGTCTTTAAATGCTGGTATATAAATAGCACTTGAACCTTTTATATCCCCATCAATTCTATCTAAAGCCATACAAAATTTACGAAATGGAGTTTTTCCATCCATTTCTGATACGCCAAATACAAAGAAACGTCCATTGAACGTATGCAACAGATGTGGATGAAATGTAATATTCATCTTCTTTCTGTCGAATGGTTTATAGGTAACTCTTACAGAAGAAGATTTAACAATGCATTCTGAAAGGATGTTGTATCGATCATTTAAGAGAGCTTTAAAACGTATATTCTTTAAGGGGTCTCTGTCGGAACCAACATACTGATAACTCGTATTCCTCCCTTCTGGAATGGCAAAAACCGACAAACCATTTGCGATAAATGTGTCAATAACTTCAGGAACAACCTTTTTTAAGGTATTGTACTGATTATGCGCTGTTATCTTCGGGGTGGAATGTTCTCCACCATCATATTCCTTCAGAATACTTTCATAAGATACTACATCACCTGTAGCAAGCAACTTGTAGAAAGTTTCCACAAGTTCACCTTTTACTCCTTCATATGTAAATATGTTATCTTTCATCGATTTTTTGCACTCTTAAGCAGAATGAAGCAAGGATAGAAATAACAATTTTAGATGTTATGTTCATATTAATTAGGATCAAATTTGTATGTTATTTTCCCAAAAGACAAAAATAATAATTAATTATTTTAGATTATATAAATTTTAAATTATTTTTTTAATAAAATAGAATTGAATAAAATGGATTAATTCATCTTATTATACTTTTCTGCAAAATTTAGGGTGCGGCAAAAAAGTTCATTTGACTAAAGCTGGTGGGAAATCTGTATTTGTTCATTCACAAGACAACGGTAACTTGTCTTTTTCCTTCGGTTTGAACTTGTGCAATTTTTGCACAGGTTGCCTCTCGGTCTGCCCATCAGGGACTCTATAAGTGATACGGTTACCATCACAACTGCATAAATCTAATTATCCTTGCAGTCCGATTTACATTTCTCCATGACATGTTTGAACGCATCGGGATAGTTTGCTTTGAGGTAAGCCATTTGATAGGCCAGCCAAGTGTAGCAAACAGCATGTGACTTGTTGAAGGCATACAGGCCATTACTCTCCATTTCATTCCATACTTTTTCAAGGGCATTCTTTTTATGTCCGTTCTTCATGCCACCTTCTATGAAACGAGGCTTCAAGACAGAAAGCAGCTCTTTTTTTCTTTTCCCCAAGGCTTTCCTCAGCTGATCGCTCTCCCCTCTGGTAAAACCAGCAATCAAGCGTGAAAGCATCATCAGCTGTTCTTGATAAACAATGATGCCATATGTTTTCTGAAGGCTCTTTTCCATACAAGGAATGATATACTTTATTCCTTTACTCGATTTTTTGTGCTTAATCAGTGTTGGTATGTTTTCCATTGACCCTGGGCAATACAGGCTATTCAAGATGACCAAATCCTCAAAGCACGAAGGATGTAGTTCTTGCAAGTACTTTTGCATTTCTTTTGAGTTGAACTGAAATACGTCATCCGTTTGTCCTGTTTGAAACAGTTCCATGGTCTTCTCATCATCAATCGGAATCTTTTCAATATCGAAATCCTGGTCATACTGAGCCTTGACAATCTCACAAATCTCTTTCATCTGGGAAAGTGTTTTAAGACCAAGAAAATCAAATTTTATAAGACCTGACGACTCCACATACCATCCACCGTATTGAGTACAATTCACTATTTGTTCATTACCCTTTGAATCTTCTATGGAACAAGTTGAAACTGGTGCCCAATCAGATACTGGATCGTCAGCAACAACAAACCCACAGGCATGGACTCCTAATCCACTGATTTTTCGTTCTAATATGGCAGTATCAGCAAACGTATCACGCAAAGGGATTCGGGCTTTACGAACAGCCTTTCTTATCTCTGGGGAATATTTGATGAGATTCTTTATAGAATGATAGGGATAATACGACAGGAGTTCATTGATAGCCTTGGTCTCAGGAGTAAGTATTTGGTTGGCTCTTGCTACCGTACTGAATGCACTTGCTGCTGAGAATGTGCTGAATGAAACAATATGAGCGCAGCATTCCTTGCCATATTTCTGTTGAAGCCATTCAAGAACACGCTCTATACTCTCTTCATCGTCGAAGTCTATATCTATGTCAGGGAACAACGTACCTTCTGGACTTAGGAAACGTTCAAAGAGTAAGTCATGCTTCAATGGGTCAATCTTAGTAATACCCAAGCAATAACATACAAAGCTACCAGCAGCTGAGCCACGTCCAGGGCCTACCCATACGCCAAGCTCTGATTGGGCAGTATTGACCACATCCTGTAAAAAGAGGAAATAGCCTGAAGCTCCTCTTTCCTTGATGATTTGCAGTTCAAACTTCAGCCTATCTGTCACATCTTCTGGAAGCGATTCTCCATATATCTGTTTTGCTTTGGAAAAAGAAAGGTACTCCAAATAGTTGTCTTCTTTTTCCTTTCTCTCTTTACCGAAGCCATCAGGAATGTCAATAGCAGGAACCATGGGAGCATGGTGTATGTCATAGAACTCAACCTTATCAACTATCTCCATTGTGTTGGCTATAGCTTCTGGAGCATCAGAGAACAACTCGCACATTTCTTTTCTGCTTTTCAACCATCGGAATTGAAGTATATCGGTTTGGGCGAATTCATCCATAGTCTTACCTTTATCATAGCATTGTAGGATATTGTAAGCTGCCAAATCTTCAGGAGCCACATAATGAACATCGTTTGTGGCTACAACTTTTACTTCATGTACTTTTGCTTCCTGTATAAGAATCTCATTAACCCTATGCTGTTCAAGCACCATATTACTTGGCATGTGGCTCTTCAAGTCATCATCGGCAGTGCGTTGCATTTCCAGATAATAGTCCTCCCCAAAAGTTTGCTTGTACCATTTGATAGTCGCATCGAGCCCCACCATGTCATGGCTTACTATTTGGGAATACACCTCACTACCTACGCCACCAGAGAGAACGAGTAAACCCTCATGGTATTTCTCCAGATCATGATGGTCTGTTCGTGGTCTCATATGGGGACCATCAGTCCAGGAATTGCTGACAATCTTTATGAGGTTCTTGTAACCTTGATAGTTCTTAGCCAAGACAGTCAAGCGATAGCCTTTGCTGTGCATGCTAAGTTCCTTCTCCCCTTTTGCCCCTGGTGCAACATACAGTTCACACCCGATGATAGGCTTAAAAGGCTTCTTTCCCTTCTGCCGTCTTTCATTGTTGATACGAGAAACATAGTTGAAAAACTCCATCACCCCAAACATATTACCATTGTCAGTAATAGCCATGCCGGGCATCTTGTCTTTGATGGCAGCATCAACCAGTTCCCTTATGCTAGCGCACCCATCCGATATTGAGTAATGGGAATGTACATTTAAATGCACGAAATTTTGAGTTCTCATATTTGTTCTATTTTATTATTAATCCCTTAAATAACAATAATATTTACGGAACAGATCAAGTCCCTGCTCGATTCTTCGTTCCTCATCTTCTGTATATGAAGCTGCATATTTCAACAACTCAAAGGCATCAATCATTTTCTGGATGGCATTGTTCCACTCGCTCATACCTTTGAAGTCGGGACAATAGCCATGTTTCTCAAGCGCCTTAAACGACTGTAAGCGTGGCACTATAATCTGTGACAAAGTATGGTAAGTGTTCCATACCTCTTCAACAGGGTAGTCATGTTGGTGACTCCATTTTTCAGTGTTGTCTGTTTTTCTTTTCATCATACTCGCAAAAATTCATTTTTCCCAAATTGTACGAATTATGGTGCAAAATAAACAAAGACCTCCGCCAACTGGTGGCAGAGGTCTGAGGGAAAATATTGATAAGTTACCTACTTTTATAAAACAACCCTATCTTGCCATAATTTCATTTCCTTATGCATTGTTTCAACAACCTCTTTTAGAGGCTTTACATAACCTTTTTTATTCGTAATTTCTGCTAATTCATGAAGAAAGACAAACATAGAATTAAATGTATTAGAGACTTCCCAATGCCCAGAAGGATGAGTAAGACATGCCGTTGGTATATTATTAATCCGGCCAACCTGTGCTTTGATGTTTGAAAATACTTTAGAGTACTCTATTTTTTGCCTTTCTTGCGATTTCTCTAATTGTTTAAATGCATTTATACCTAACAAGATGATCCGTTTGGGGCGAATTATACCTATTAGTTCGAGAGTGCTTTTTATACCTATTTCCATTAGCTCTTTCCTGAGATCGTTGTTGCCGTTTTTTGACTCAAATGGAGAGAGGTTTGTCCAAACTGTTTTCTTGTCATTATCTATGCTCTCATCATGACAAAAATCATCAAATCCCAAAAAGAATCTTGCTCCTTGATTATATTTCCAGTCAATCTTTCCCTCTTTAGTAAATCGTTCTGACCAATACGGATTTCCTGCAAGATACTCTTCTGTCGTCTTCTTACTTGATCCATCCCCTTGATTCCCTTGGGGATTTATTCCTATAAGCATGAGGTCTACCTCACCATCTATACAATTTAATGGGGACTGTGTATAATATGATGTATTATACTTTTCTGACAATTTGTTGAATTCTGGGACATACTTATCAGCCCATTTTACAATTTCTTCTTGAATACTCATAATTTTTAACTTGGTGATTTAATTATATCTCATTAGGTTATATCAAAGTGATGATGTTATCATCTAATCTATATTTACCTGCGGGCAAATCATCCAAAATTTCTTCTTTATCATAAATATCCATCTCTTCATCGACCGTAACCCTCATATAATATGTTTGGTCATCATCTAAAATCTGGCCAATAAAGTCTTCAGGAATTTCAAAAGTCTCACCATCTTCTACTTCTATTTCATAAGCATCCGTACCTTGCTGTACTAAGAGCTCATCTTCATGAGTATCATCATCATAATCGTAATCATTTTCTTCACAAAGACTCTCAATCGTGGGTAATAACAATAAATCCATAACTAAAAATTTAAGTTTAAATTATTTACAATATCTCTCTCGCAATCCATGCACAAGCCTCAGCATCAGCCAGTGCGTGGTGATGATTTTCTAACTCATAACCACATGCAGCAGCAACAGTCTGGAGCTGGTGGTTTTCTAAATCAGGGAGCACTCGTCGTGAAACACAAAGGGTGTCATAAAACTCATAGTCGGGATAGTCCATCTGATAGACACGGAACACGGCTTTCAGGCAACCTTCATCAAAGGGCTTATTGTGTGCCACAAGGGGAAGACCTTCAATCAGAGGTTCTATCCGTGCCCAAACTTTAGGGAATACTGGGGCATCATCTGTATCTTGATGGCAAAGACCATGAACCTGAGAACACCAGTAGTTATAGTAGTTCGGCTCCGGTTGAATGAGAGAGTAGAATGAATCCACAATCTCGCCATTGCGCACAATGACAATACCTACAGAGCATACGCTGCTACGCTCATTGTTAGCCGTTTCAAAATCTATAGCTGCAAAATCTCTCATTTCGGGTCATCTATATATTTGTTCCACATCCTCTTAATCTTTTCTGCTATCTCCTTACGGAGCCATTCGGGTTCTAGAACTTCCATGTCCTCACCGTTCCACAAAACTTCCTGCTGGAAGTCGAACTCTGGACGTAGATTGAAGGAGAAGATGCTGTATTCCTCGTTACGTTCTATCTCTTTCTGCGACTCGTGCATCTTCAGATCACGGATGTAATTGGCCTGCCCTGCTGATACCTTCAGTTTAACGGGCTGAATATCGATAGACTGATCGGCTATAATGCCAAAGCAACCATCAAAGAAATCCTTAGCGGTCCAGTTTTTGGGCATTTCAAATTTCTCTTCTGTGGCTTGAAGATGTTGAATCCTGTCAAGGGCATAGATACGTGGGCCTTTCTCATAATAGTAGGAATAGGTGCTACGAGCGACCATGTACCAACGTTGCCGGAATAACTTCACGCAATACGGCTGTACATCGAAGTTGTTTTCTTCATCTTTCCAATAACTATGATAAGTCATGTTGAGCACACGATTATCCTTCATGGCCTCGATGATGGGCTGAAGGTAGTTCTGCCCAGATGGTACATATTCCAAAACAATACGGTCTTTTATGCTTTGACTATTCGCCAAGGCATTGCTCACACAAAACGTGTTATAGAGCCAGGAACGAAGTCCATTTTTACTAATGTCTTCCTCGTTTTCGATATAGTAGCGGTATTCACCCCGGTTCTCGTTGACGATGCTGATACCGAACATGTCCCAGATGACATAACGCCAGTTGTCAAAAGTGCGTTTGGGAATATCCACACCTCTGCTGATGTCATCACGAAGCCACAGTTCATTCAATTCCTTGAATGAGATCTTCCGTCTGCGATAGATGGTCTCTATCACCCAGACGTATTTGGTAATCAAGCTTTGCCCTCTATCCTTGTCAGCCATATTTTTTTGTTTTCTGCAAAAATACACAAAGGTTACGCCAAATCGTGGCAGAGGTTAGAAAAATTACATATAACGTTGATGCATATCTGTGATGCAACACTTGATTTCTTGTCTAACATATTCTGGACTCAGCACTTCTACTTCACTCCCCATCGCCAATATAGCTTGTATGAAATCATAAGTCGGAGCCAACCGTAATTCAAAGACAGAGTAGTTGTCTTTCGTATCGATCTCTTCCTGTGAGTGGTGCAGAGGGAGCGAACGCAAGTATTCACGACGATGGTTGATGTCGTAGGCCTTCAAGCGAATGGTCTCTACATCATAATCCTCAGGTTCGACTATAATTCCGAAAGCTCCCTCGAAATAGGCTGTGGCAGAAAAATCATGGGGAAGTTTGAAATGCTGATCGGTTATTTCAAGATGCTTTATCCTGTCAAGTGAAAAACGCCTAACATCAGCATTACGAACTTTGCCCACAACATACCATCGCTGTCGGAACAGTCGCACTAAATAAGGATGTAATTCCACTTGCCACGGCGATTCATCGTAATAATCCTTATATGTCATTTCTACGATGCGGTTCTCTTTCATTGCCTCCAGCAATCTCAGCAAAACATCATTTCCAGATGGAACTTCTTCACACATCACTCTATCGTGAAGTCCCCGGCAGTCTTGCAGCAGGCCATTTACGGCAAAGGCAGACAACAGCCAACTCTTCACCCTATCCTTATCCAGCCATTCACGTTGAACAATGCGATGGCGATAGCCATTACGGGCATCAGAAGAGATGCTTATGCCAAAGGTCTCTTCTATTGCTCGCAAACAGGCGGCAAAAGTCCGCCTTGGCAACGGAGTTCCCTGTATGTTTTGCGTACTGCGCTCCCATCGGTCAACAATCTCCTTGTAGGTCAGCCCTTTCGGATTCTGATACAACTCACTCAATATCCAGATATTTCTACGCAAATAGTCCTTCATGCTGTAAAATTACAAAATTAGTTTTTTTGTTCGATAAGAACACAAAAAATTAACGACTTATTTTTGCTATTTCAAGTTCAGGAACTGACTAATCACCTTATGCCAATAATCCCACGAATAGCCTCCGGAAGGGTGGTATACGGACAATATCTTCACCTTGGTATCGTCGTTCAGGGCATAGTTGCCACACTTGTTGTCGTAACCATCCACCACAATGTCATCATTCCATGACCAGCGTTCGCCACCAGGCATGTAGTTCCACAGCCGGTAGCCCCACACAATGACATACTGCGGACGATACTGCTCCAACACTTCAAAGAACGGCTCTGCTGCATCTTCATATTGCTTTTTAGTACCAGCCTTACGAGGGCCACCCATAGCCGTCTGCAGATAGTTGTAGAACACCACCGAATCCCAGATTCTCCGTCGTTCTTTCCCACCCGTTTCATGACCGACCAGCGACCGTTCAAACTTCAAGTATGTTGACATCCACCCTTCCCTTTCTGCTGATTCATCTAGATAAGCGTTCACTACGCCTGTAGTAAAGTCGCAACACTTTGGATGTACTTTTGCGTTACCACAATCCACGCATCCATCTTTGCAGTAATGACTCTCCCCTAGAATCATCACCTGCTTGCCGAATATACCTCCCATGGTATAGGCTGAGCCTACCCACGGACGAAAAAATATCTTGCTCATTACATAAATTCTTTTAGCTCTTCAAGGGTGAAACCCATCTCCTTTCCTATCTTCTTTACATATAGTTTTTCTCCAAGTGTAAAACGATTGTCTAATTTCAACATTTCTATAACATCTTTGAGCATACGAATGCCTTCTTTATTGTCATTTTTGAAAGCATCAAATTTGAATGATGGAACCTTTCCTTCTTTTAAGAATTTCACCAATTCGAATTTTTCATCGTCAGACAAGTTTGCATCTTCTATTTTTTTATTAATGTATTGCCGTTCTTTTGATGTAATATCATTATCGATATAAGCCACATCAATTAAGCATACAATTCTCATTTCTTCGATGCTTAAAGTATTCTCTTCTTCCATCTCATTTACCTCTTCATAGGAAGTGTAATCAGAACCTTCCATGGTTTCCTGATTGAAATTCTCAGTTCCATTCATTCCCATACTCTGGTAGAAATACTCCATTTCACCTTGAAGGGTTTTCTGCAGTCTTTTTGCACCAGGACGGAAGGTTGCATAAGTAAGACCACCAGACAAGACACCCCCTAAAACTGGTATTAACTTACCAACTCCTTTGGCAAAAGAATCTTTAGTAAGTTTATAGCCAAGCATAGTTGCTATCTTTTTTACGAGAGGGTAAATGACACCCTTTGTTAACGCTTGTTGTGGTAGCCGCTTTACCGCCTTTGCTGCTAATTGCTTTGTAACTTCCCTAATTCCGTTGTTAGCAACAGCAGCTCCCATCATTGCACCGGTAAAAAGGGTGAGAAGATTTATGGTATCGTCGGTAGCGTTTCCATCTTCATCTAACAAGTTTGGATAACCATATAAATAAGCAAGCTTTTGCGATAGATTGAACACGTGATAATAATACTGGGCAATGTCGCCAGGTATAGTTGCTGCCATAGCAAATCCTCCAGGCACTCCTGCAGCAGCACTCAAGGCTGTTACTTGCTTAATGTGACTACTTATAACAGAATTAGCTATCCTGTCAATGTCTTGTCGGGACAACACCTTAAGCGGGCTGTAAGATAACGCCGTTTCCACTTGAGCTTCTGTACAATATCTTCCTAATTTGCTTTTAAGAAACTGGTTACGTTCAACTTTAACGCCAGGCATTGCCAAAGCTGTTGACATCACTTTGTTCCATACTTGTATTTCGTTTGCCATAATAATTCTATTTAAAGTGTATCTTACCTTCAGTTACATCAATTGAGTCAATCTGCTGTCCACGCAAAACGGCAGTCAATGCAATAATAAAAGCACCGACTATTATAATCTCTGCTGCACTAATAGTAACACCTCCCACTACTAATCCTGCTCCCACTATTCCTATTACAGGAGCTGCAGCACCTCCCACAGCAATAGCTGCTGGCAAAGCTGCTAAAAGCAAACCTCCTTTCACTTTGTTGTTTTGTATCCAGAATCTCACTGCGAGAGCCTTCAACAACTTCTTATCTGTCACTATAAAGTGCTTCTCACCTGCATCTAATGACTTCCTTAATTCTTCTTTTGATCTGATTTCTTTCATAATGTAGGTTTTGAATTTAAGTTAAAGATTTTATCTAAAATATTTGTTTTCCTTGTATTTCCACTCCCGCACTTAGGGCAATGAGGCAGGTTGATGCCTGCCTTGAAGCCGCCCTCGGTGTATAAGGTTTCAAAGGTTTTGCCGCAGTCGTTGCACTTGAATGTTGCTTTCCCAATTTTTGTAATCATAATAATCTTCTCCTTTCTTTAGTTCTCAAAAATGTTGTTATATTCTGTCATTTTTCAATCTTTTCCATCATTTGAACATCTTGATTAACCAATGACGGTGCGAAGATAAAACTAGGGTATGCAAAAATGCTGCATACCTGTGAAAAATTTTGCAAAAACTTTTCTATCTGTGCAAACAAATAAAGGCAAGCAGCATGAGATACAACGAATTTGAAGATAGGATTCATCCGAATGAATGCACCGGTATATATATGCGACAATATTTTTTTAACCTCTGCCACGAAATGGCGCAGACTTTGTGTATTTTTGCAAAAACTAAAGAATATATGGCAGACTAAAGAATAATTAATTATTATCTAAATATGAATATGACTATCAGTGA